>JBOFDR010000108.1:0-8633 GCA_051647205.1 Brevinema sp.
AAAAAAACACAACGACGTATTAATGCTCTTGATAATTTTGTGATTCCAGAAACAGCAACTACTATGAAGTTTATCAAAGAGATTCTTGAAGAAAAAGATAGAGAAACTTTATTCCAAGTAAAACGTATTAAATCAAATAAGCTCAAACAGGCTCTTAAAAAGGAGAAAAGTAATGAATTGTAAGATTTTTATCCCAATTACTGGTTCAGATACAAGTAAAATTGTTACAGATAGAGCTGTCAAAACAGCTGCCTTTTTAAATGCAAAACTTATTGCGATTCATGTTCTAGATAAAGAAGCCTTAGCAAAATTACAACGTTATAAAATTTTTATTGAAGAAGAATCTTTAATGTTTGGAGAAAGTCTTAAGCGTGATGCTGAAAAATATCTTGAGTACGCAAAACGAGCAGCTGCTCATTATTATGTTGATCTTGAAACTGTCTTACTGGAAGGTGATCCTTATGGTGAAATCATTCAGTATATTAAAAATGATAGTTCTCGCGAAAAATTTGTTATGATTGCTCGAGAGCCTCACAGTGATAATTTTATTGATAGTTTTGGGATATTAGAAAAAAGATTACTTCGTTCTAACTTACCAATAATGATCGCAGGAGAATAATTATGGCTATTATTGATGATATTTATCATATAGAATCGACAATCTCAGAAATTAAAAATAATGCTGAAGTAGAAATTATTAAGCTTAAAGAGCAAGAGAAAGAAAAAGAGCGTGCTATTAAAGAACAATTTGAACAAGAATTTATAAATTTTAAAGCAGAAAAAGATTTGATCGTTGAAGAACGTATGAAGGTTTTTTGTCAAGATCTCTTTTCCGATCTTGATAGTGTTTATGATTCTTTACATCAAAAGTTTGAAGCTCATAAAGAGGCTATTATAAAAATAGCTGTTAACGAATTTTGGCAAGAGTAAGATCATGATATCATTTCAATATATTCCTTTATCTGTAAGAGTAAGAGCTTGGAATGTATCTTTGTTTTCAAAAAATGATTTATTAGAGTTGATTAATCAAGATAATACCGAACTAATGTCTCGCGTTGCTCAAAAAGAAAAGAAAGTACAAATTCAAACTGAAGGTCAAACTTATTTTACACAATCTCTTAAACGATCATTATTATACTATCTTGATGTTGCAACCCATCTGAGTAGTTGCGAAGGAAAGTATTTTATCACAGAACTATCTCGAGAATATGAGGTAGAAAACTTAAAATTACTATGTCGTATGGTATTATCTGGAAAGTATTTTGGTGAATTTATTGATCTAAAATTTTCTTCGGCCATTCCTTCTCATAAGTTTTTAGAAACTCGGTCTTTTCATGATTTTGTTCAATTACTCAACGGTACAATATATGAATCTCTTATTCCAGCTTTGCAAAAAACAGAGCAGGAGAAAAATACTTTATTTTGGGAAACTGCTTTAGATAATTTTGTCTATGGACGTCTTTATATGACGGTAAAAAGACTTGATCATCAAAGTAGATTAAATGCTAAAAAAGTATATTTGTTACCTCTTCAATTGGAACAACTAATAACAATTTATCGTTATAGGTTTCATTATCAGCTAGATTCTTCAGAAATATTTATGCTTGTTCCTAATGTTTTTCATCTAATGAGTATAGAAAAATGGAAACAAATTATTTTTTCTCCATCTTCTACTGATTTTATTAAATATATGAACGAGATTTATCATATTGATGCTGGAGAATTTGCAGATGCGACAGAATTAAGATTCTTATTTCGTAAGAAAATTGAGCAGATATGTCGTCAAGAGCTTCATAAACGATTGACAGAATTATCATCGTTTTTAGCATTTTATCAATTAAAAAAAATCCAAATCCAAAAAATTGTAACTATTTTAGAAGCAAAATTACTTACAATTGATTCTGATATTAATGTAGAACAATTTTTATAGGTTCTTTGGATAACTTTGGGGACCCTTATGTTTACATCGCAAAAAATGCTCTTTGTTGATTTGCTTGTTCTCAAAAAAAATATGGATGCGATTTCTAAGGAGATCGTTAAATTTGGTGATTTTGAAGTATCAAATCACTCAGCTCTTCTTCCAAATCAAACATGGGATCTAGATCCTTTACATGATCAAAAAAGGATGATTTCAGAATTTCAACGAGATACTCAAGTATTGCTTGAGTATTATGAAGATTTTGATACACAAAATATTTCTTATCAACACAAAAGAGATCTCTCATTACCAGTAATTGGAGATTTTCTACGAAATTATAAACAAGAACAACAGTTTTTTCTTGCAGATTACAAAGAAATTAAAAAAAAGAAAGAAACTTGTGCCATCAAGATGGCTGGTTTACGCATGCATAATGAATTAACAACGATTACTGCTAATCATCAAAATATTCATGAAATACGTCATCTTTATTCTATTTTGGGGACTATTGATACAGTCAATTTTTCAATCCTAAAAGATGAATTTGAATCACAATTTGATGGGGAACTACTTTATGAAGGACATGTGAATGATAGTACCATTGTGTTTATTACTGTTTCTCATGAAAGAGAAGAAGAATTAAAAACAATGTTGGATCATTTTTATTTCAAAAATTATGGACTTCCTCCTGAATTTTTTGGTGAGGGCATAGCTAATATGACCAAACTTGGTTTAGAATATGTTTTACTATGCGATGAAGAAGAAGCTATAGATAAAAAAATCAAAGCAATAACTCCCAAAATGAAAGATCATTTGAATCAAATGCTTTTTTCATTAAATATTTATGAAAAAATCAATTCTGTTCAAAATCAAATTAAATACTCAAGTAGTTTTGCTGTATTATCTGGTTGGATTTCACAAAAAAGTTATACTTCTATTAAAACATTACTGGATAAGCAATGTAAAGATAATTATCAGATTTATATTGCTGATACAGATACCTTTACTAATAATATTGAAATTCCTACAAAATTAAATAATCCTAAAATTTTTCAACCATTTGAAAAGTTAGTGACTTTATTTGGTATTCCTCACTATAAAGAAATTGATCCGACGGTTATTTTTGCGTTACTTTATGTTTTGATGTATGGTGCTATGTTTGGTGATTTTGGACAAGGTGCTATTTTATTTTTAATAGGAATCATTGGATTTTTTGTAAAAAAAAATCTTCGATTTATTTTTGGACTAATGATTTGGGTAGGTATATCTTCTAGTATTTTTGGACTATTATACGGATCTTATTTTGGCTATGAAGCAGCCTTTGGATATAATGTTCCTAAAGCAATATGGATAAGTCCTATCCACAATATTAATACGATGCTAATGATCGCCAGTGTTTTTGGGATAGCTGTGATGCTTCTTAGTTTTATACTTGGTGTGATTAATTTTATCCGTATGAAAGACTGGGGTGGCTTGATTTTTTCTCATAAAGGGCTCACTGCATTTATTGTTTATGTTTTATTATTATTGGCAGCTTATTCTGCTTATACAGGAATTTCATCTCCTTTTCTTTGGACTACAATCGGAATTTTAAGTTTATTTTTGGGACTAGAAAGGGTTTGGGAAGCTCTCATTTATAAACATGGTCTTTTAAAAGATTGGTGGATGGGATTTTTTGATATGTTTGAATTCTTTTTATCAATGTTAACAAACACCTTATCTTTTATCAGAATAGGCGCGTTTGCCTTGACACACGCTGCTTTAATGATGGCGGTATTCACTCTAAGAGATCTTGCAGGTGGAACAGGCTTAGCGGCTAATAGCACGGTCATTCTTGGTAATATTTTTATTATTATAATGGAAGGATTCATTGTTGGGATTCAAACATTGCGCCTAGAATACTATGAATTTTTCCTCCGATTTTTTAAAGGTACAGGAAGACCATTTATGCCTATTAGCTCTGAGAAAGATAAGGAAAGTAAATGAATAATTTGATCACAATAGGGTGGGGAGATTTTTTTGAACAACAGATCAAAAAAAATCAAATTCATCTTATTAAAGCACGTATCATTAAAAAGAACAATTTTGGCTATGATTTAATCTGTGAGCAAGGTATTTATTTTGCTCGATTGAGAGGGAAATTTCGTGAGAATCACCCTTCTGAATCTTGGCCTGCTGTTGGTGATTGGGTGCTTTGTACTCTTGAAAAAGATTATGCAATGATTGAAGAAATGCTTTCACGTAAGAGTAAAATCTCACGTAAGGTTTCTGGAAAAACTACAGCAGAGCAAGTTATCGCTGCAAATGCAGATACAATTTTTTTAGTGGTATCTTTGTTTGAAGACTTTAACCCTCGAAAAATTGAGCGATATCTAGCACTCGCTGCAGAAAGTGGAGCTAAACCTATCTTGATCTTGAATAAAGTAGATCTCATTGAAGAAGCTGAAATATTTCTTTTAGAAGCAGAGAAACTAGTTGAAAATATTCCTATTCTTATTACTAATGCTCTAAAACCAGAAACTCTTACTTGTTTATCTGAATATATTCATGAAGGTCAGACAATTGTTTTTTTAGGATCTTCTGGTGCTGGAAAATCAACGATTGTAAATATCCTTCTAGGAGAAGAAAAACAAGCTGTAGCTAGCCTTGGAAAACATAAAAAAGGTAAACATACAACGACATCACGCGATATGTTTTTTATTCCTCATGGAGGAATTTTGATTGATAATCCTGGAATTAGAGAGCTTCGTGTGTGGCTGGATGGTGATGAATCTCTTAATGAAAGTTTTGCTGACATTGATTCCTTAGCTAAGGAATGTCGTTTTCGTGACTGTCAACACAGTTCAGAGCCTGATTGTGCGGTACAAGAAGCAATCAAAAATGGAAAACTAGATATAGAACGTGTTGAAAACTGGCGAAAACTTCAAGAAGAAGCTTTTGAATTAATGTTAAAAAGACAAGAATTTGGTCGAGAAGTCAATAACAATCGATCTCGAGGTGTTTCAAAATTTATTAAACATCGTATCAAATCAGATCGTCATAAGTTACGTTAAAAAACAACTCCATTATAGGAGTTGTTTTTTATTGAGATATTGGTTCTAAGAGTATTGGAGCATGATTACTTAAAATCCATGCTTCTGTGCTGTTTAACAGTTTTATCAGTAAGAATTCTTCTGTCTGATCGATGACAGATACTTCTGTCCCTGCAGGAATATCTTGTAACTTGGTACTGTTAATGGAAGGCTCTTCGTATAAAGTACTAGTAGCAAGAACAACTCGTTCATCTTTATTGAAAAAATAATATTGAGCTACTGCTTGAATCATCATAAAAAAGGAGAGTGTAAAAAGAATTATAGGAACAAATTTAGGGATACGGATTTGATTAAACATAAGTAAGCTTATGATCCCCGATGCTAAAATAAATAATATCCCCCCAGCAAAGGCATTAAGATGAGGTGGGAAAGATTGGAATAAAAATGTTGTTAATCGATGTGAAAACTGATCTTCAGAAAAAATGCTTGGTAATCCAAGATCTTGTCTGATTTTGAAGAATAAGCTTCTGATATTATTATCTCCAGGAGCAAGTTTTATCGCTTTTTTGGCATAGAACATTGCATGACCAAGATCGTGTTTCTCATAAGATTCTAGAGAACTGTTATAAAGGTTTTGTGGATGTTCATAGTTTTTAGTAAAAGATGGTACGCCTGTTAAGATCGTAAAACTTATGACGAGCATTGAAATTTTCATGTGTTATCTCCATTTTTGATTATATGGTGAATTTGTTTGATGCGCATTATAATATTTTTTTTTGTATCAATAATTGATTGTTGTGGTAAATGATCAATTATTCCATGTCCAGGCAAAATCATTGTGATTTTTTTTGTTTCTAATTTTTTAATAGAATAAAGTAAAGAAGATTCTGAACCAGAGTGTGTTATCGATGCAGGAATACCCTTTGCAAACAAAGTGTCTCCTGTAATTAAAATTCCAGTTTTTTCTTCAAGTAAACAAATCCCATCAATGCTGTGCCCAGGTGTGAAAAATACTCTCCATTGCTGATTGCCATGAGAAATTATTTTGTTTTCATAGAGGAGCTTGATATTCTGTGGTAATTTTGGAAGATCATAGCCATATTTGAGAGCATAGATAGCAGATTCGTCTTTATTAATAAGAGCTTCATAACAAAGAGGATGGCATAAAATTTCTGCATGAGCAAAATACTCAATCGCTCCAGAATGATCATAATGGCAGTGTGTAAGAATTACCATATCAATACTGCTAATATCAAGATTGAAATACTTTAGATTATTCTGTAAAACATCAAAACTTTCTCTTGATCCTGTATCTACTAAAATATTTTTTTTACCTTTTAAAAGATAAGAATGAGCCGATGGTTTACGTCCTCGAAACTGATAAATATCAAAAGATATCTTATTTATCTGATGCATCTACTCTCCTATTAATTTTTGAAGGCTTTTTGTTTTTTGTTTGATATTTTTTAGAGTACTACTATCATTATGCTCTTTATAAAAATATTCTTGAATTAATGAATGCTCAGATTCAAGATTAATCTCTTCTTTTTTCAAAAATTTCATACATTGTTTGATAATATTTTGATCAATAGTTTTAAGAGTTATCAGAGGTGATTTTTTAATAAGATACTGAGAGTTGCTGTATTTAGATAGTGGTAGATGATTCCAATACTTAAAATAGGCTCCATGTTCAGAAGCATTGATGACTTTAGTAGCTAATGAGGGATTAGTCTTGATAGATACTTCAAACCACGATTGAAACTGCATCAATAGTTCATCACTATAAGTTATATCTCCAAAAATATCTGTCACCTCATTTTTAAAAGGTACTTTTTTGATATGAATTGTTTCTAAAGTGTTCAGGCGATTTGTTTGTAAGCGATATTCTTGATCATAAGGAGAACCTACAGAATGTCCTCTGAGATTTGAATAGGCAAGATCTTGTCCTACTAGTAATATTTTGTTTGCTTCATAAACGATTGCTGCATGAAAGGCGGTATTTGCTACAGATCCACCTGTCTGAAGTTCAAGAAAATTAATCCCATAATCCTTGAAGTGTGTTAGTAGTTTGATTAATTTCATTTGAAGACCGTTTGTTGTCGTAAGAGGCTGTACGGTGGTGGTAAATAGTACTTGCTTCCATGGTAATGAGGCAATCTGATGATTAACTGTAATATCAGCCAGTAAGATTATTTTTGCAAAAATCTCATTTGAAATTCCACAAAAATCACTGATATTGTGGATCTTTGCGTCTACAGAAAATACATAATCTGGTATAATTTCTGCTTCTAATAAGCTTTTCAAAGCTGTATCTACAGCTAAGATTACATTATGTTGGGATAGAGTTTTAAGATAGGGTAGGCTTTCTCGTAACGAGGGACCTGCAGAACAGATAATTACTTCTTGATCTTTAAATAAAGGAGTAAAGGTTACAGATGCGTGTTGAATATTTTTGAGGATATTTTTATACCAAGAATCAATTAACAAAGAATGAATACGATGAGTAGAACGAAGAACGTTTTTCCCTTGTTCTGCCATCTTCAAAAAATCAGTGTCAATCTTTACCCCTGGCATCATAATATCAATAAATATTTCAGCATTTGCTGGATTGAGATTTGCTAAGGTATTAAATAGATCTTCAGGCTGATTTTCGATAAGAGAGATTAATAAATCTGCAGGAAAAATTTTTTTAAAAATCTTTGCTACCTCTGGACGAGGTTCTATAGCAATGATAGAGTATCCTTTTTTGAGTAGTATTTCTGCATGATAACCAAGCCCCACTCCCCATAATAGAATAATAGTTTTAGTAAGATCCGTAGGAGTTATTTTTTCTAGTAGACGTGTTGCTTCTTTAATGGGAGCTCTAGTGCTGTGGACAAATTTATTATTCTCTTTGAATGTAAAGGCACCGTCAGGCGTATTAATCAAACAATCCTTATTTAAAGATCGAAGTTTCTTAATAAGTTCCATAGCTAAATCCTGTCGTTATTGTCGAGAATGCAATACCAAATTTTGAAGAAATATAGGCAACAATAATACCACCAAAAATATCCGTAGGATAATGTACAGCAAGATAAATTCTTGATAAGGCAATCACAAGTGCAATCAAAAACAGATAGGGCCAAATAATTGGAAATAAGGCTTTAGAAACAAAAAACATTGTAAAGGCCGCACAAGTATGCCCTGAGGGAAAAGAATAAGGATCTGGTGGAGCATATAAATAATCTAAATCTTGGTACATGAGATAGGGACGACTTCTTTTGAAGAGGTGTTTTAGAAATATTTGAAGGTAAAGCTGAGTAATCGATGCCACTTGAAAGGACAGCCCTGTAGGCACATGAATAAAAAGCATCACAATAGAAAACAAAAGCCACAGCTGACCATTGCCAATTTTTGTGAATAGAATAGCTATTCTTGTTAAAAATTGACGACGTGATTTGGTAAGAGTTGCTAGGAGAATACGATCGGGATTGAGTAATTCTTTTAAAGACAAATTAGGGGAATTAAGACGTTTTTGAGGCTTTGGGTTATCCAAAAGAGACTCCTGTTTCTTTTTATGTAGCTTCAATAACAAGATGGATAAATTTATCTAGGATATTTTTATCTAAAGTGATAGTGGATCGTGATTCCTTGCTCATAAAAACATGCTTAGTATGACCAATGACAGAAAGAGTATCGCCACG
>JBOFDR010000109.1:0-1780 GCA_051647205.1 Brevinema sp.
GTCATAATACCGAGATATTATGTCAAAATAAGATATTATGATTAAATACTGAGATACATCGAAATTAAGACTTGTTGAAATAATAAGATATAATGTCATAATGACTTGTTGTAATAATGAGATATTATATTGAAATCACGACTTATGAAGTTGAAATAACTAGATATGTCAAAATATCGGTTTATGTCGTAACAACAAGATATTATGTCAGAATATTGAATTAAAAAGTTATTTGAAATATTATGGAATCTGCAGCTAGTAAAAATTGCAGTGGTTTATATATAAATCTGGCTATAACATGAAAATGAAGTAGGGGTATATTGGAGATGCTGTGATGGACCGGCTGTCCAGGGTGTTTTTATAGGCTCCTGCATCCAGAAGACAAGTGGTGTGGAGAATGAATGGATGGATAGTAGAGACACTTCAACATACCAAATTAAGTTTTTCCACTTGAAAAATCTGACTTCAGTGATGTCTGTAAACAGTGGCTTGACATCATTTTCATAATTCTTTCTATTTATATTTTGCTGAAAAGCCATTAAATGCACTTTAAATTTACATTTAAATGTCTATCGATTCATTTAGCAGATACCTTTATCCAAAGAAACTCTGAAATGTCAAATTTTAAAAGCATCCATGATGTGAAATATGGCCCTTTTTATTTTTACAGTATTTCATATCCCAAAATAAATAAATAAAATGTATTCTTCTGAAATCTGTCAATAAAAAAATATTTAAAAAATCTCAATGTGACAACAGTAAATGGCGTATTTAATTTGATGTGGAAAGGAGGCTGTGAGGGACAGACATACTGTGCAATTGGATGTGCTATTGGTTACCTTTGTGTCCATCATTCAACTGACAAAAAAAAAGTCTTACCTTCACAGACTCGTTATCATCGCGTCAATTCAAATATGGTATCTACCATCACTGTAATGAACAAAATCCCTTCCCTTGACAGCAATGGCAGGAATGTTTAATAACTTTTTTATTTGCGTCTTAGAAATTAACTTAAAAAAACAACCAAACTTTTAGTTTCCATAGACCCCAAAATATGATCACCTTCATATGAGGAACCCCATCCTAAAAATTTTATGTATATAAAAATATTTATGTATATAAATAGTAAATGTATTAAGACCCAACTGTTTTATTTACAGTATTTGTGTCTGTTACATTATTACTCTATATAGTGTACTGTATTCTATTGTATTATATTATATACTATATATATATTATAAAAAATCTGGCCATTTATGGATATAGACGGGATATAGATCAAATTTATATCAACAAAAAATACATGTTTTAAAGAGCATTGTTCTGAGTTCTGCCGCTGCACCACAAACAAACAAATTACCTTCAATATTTTTTTCTTTACAGCTAAAAAACAATGTATTTAAAAAGAAGAATGCAACTTAAAACTGGAAGCAATGTCTTCAGGAGAGGATAAGTCCAAAACAACACACAAAAGTGATCTGCATTGGGAGTAAAACCTTTAATTAAACTACCAAAGAAAAGAAAAATTAATAACCATTGTAACCTAACTCCCTTCCTGGCCACAACACTGGATAAAACCTCTCTACAGTTTCCAAATAAACAAACAAACCAGCAACCATTAAAATAACGAATACGCTTGATATTAAAAGAAGCAACAGTAGAAGTATGACCGGTAAAGGTACATGGTAACACATTAACCTCTGCACTTAAATTACAACAATGTTGGACACTCACAACGATCAATAAAAATAATACAATACCACAAAGTAGAAAAATAAGC
>JBOFDR010000110.1:0-3189 GCA_051647205.1 Brevinema sp.
ATAATAATAGAAAAAGTTATTGGAATTTTTTGTGTTATCTGATTTAAGATAAACAAGCGGATATAAAATATCAATCTCAGGATCTGCAAAGACTCTATTAATCGCAAACTTACTAAATATAGGTAGTTCATCTCCTTTGTTCAAAAAAATAACAATATCATAGTTACTTATTTCGGTCATAATCTCGGGTAATTGATTTAAATGATTTATCTGATAAAGATCTTTTTCATAACAAATTATATTTTGATCCAATGCTATTACAGCTTGCTTGAGCTTTACAGGTAATGGAAAAGAAATATTCCAAAATCCACTCATAAAACGCCAAACAATCGCGATGGTATCCTTTATCATATGTAAGATAGTATCAAAAGAAATTCGTCCAAAAGCACCATCTCTTACAAAAATTAATATAATAGGATGGGCTACAATTTTAAATCTTTTATGATGAATCAAAGCCAATAATTCAATATCAAAAGCAAACTTTTTTACCAATAAATATGGTAAGGTGTTATCTAAGACATTTTTTTTGAATAATTTGATTCCTGTTTGAGTATCTGTTATAGGTAGACGAAACAATATTTTTACGACTAAAGCATAGATAACGCTAAAAAACTTTCGGAATAAAGGATAAGTAATGTTTGATCGAAGATCTTTTTTGGAACCAATAACTACATCAGCTTGTTTATCAATTAGTGTACGAAAAAAATAGGGGATGTGTTCCACTGGTAACTCTAGATCGGCATCTAAAAAGAGTATGTATTCGCCCTCGACAATCTCAAAACCAGTTAGTAAAGCACGTCCTTTACCATAATTACGTGGGGAAGAAATAATTTTCAACTCAGGTATATTAGCACATTGTTGTAGTTTCTGGAGAGATTGATCGGTAGATCCATCATCAGAAACAATTACTTCAAAATTCCATTTCCAACTTCGAAGAGTCTTAACTACAGTATTAACAGAAGATACAATTAGATCTTCTTCATTATAAAACGGCATAATAATAGAAAGTTTTTGCTGTTTTATAGAATCAGGTAATTGATTAAGCACTTCCAAACAATCGTCAAAAGTAAATTTTTGCATAAACATCCTCGACTATATCTTAATTTAAATATACAATTTTATTATAACATAAATTTTTAAAAATACCAACTTAGTATATAATTGAGTACGATCAAGCTAAATTTTATCAAGATTTTTTCAATAAATCCGAAAATATTAGAATAAGAGGAAATCTATGGGTTTTATCATTCGGAGGAACATATGAATTTCAAACATTACTTTATCACATTTTTGATTATGATATCAGGAAATGCTTTTTCTCAAACAATAAGTCTACAATACGCTAAAATATCTGCAAGCGAAATCAGATTTGATCTTTTTTATCAAGGACCTAGTGTTGAACTTCAAATTCCTGCTAGAGGTCGTATTCTTCACTTTACTAATCAAACAGACGTATCATTTAGAAATAATAGTGTTATTATTGGCTCTAAGGATAGCTCAACATCTCAACATGCTTTGAAATTTAGCTATTCTTTTATCATTCCTAACCAAGGTGGATTTGGTAGTATAGGTAAAGACTGGTTTCCTATAGCTCGATTTTTTGAAGAAAACTTAGAGCCTATAACATATACTGTTACTAGCTCCAAAGAAAACGAGCTATTTATTTATCCTTATATTGAAAATATTGCTGGAAAATTCACCTTTTTAGCAAAGGATCAACCAAAACTCACTTTGATTAAATTTACAAACCAAATTGATAACTCTCAATCACTCCCTATATCGTTATTTAAAAGTAGTACGTTTACATCAGAATTAGCTCATGTAGCTAAAACATATGAGTACTTAAAAGGATATTTTGGTGATCTAGGTATTACTGAAATTATCGTAATTAACAATCAATTAGTTGGCCAAGAAGCTTTTATTTATAACTCAAAACTTTATCTTTTAGTTCCTCGTATCGCTACCACTAAACATCTACAAGACGCTTTAGCTATGGCTTGGACGGAAGAATCTACAAAAGTAGATTCTTATAGTCTTACGATGTTAAAAGATGCTGTTACTCGTTTTGATGTATTATTATTTGATCAAGCTAAAGCAACAGGCCAAGCAACCAATACAGCGTCAGTAGAAACTACTACAAATCAAGTAACTAATTCTTCTATTCAAAAAGATCCTTCTTATATTCTTCCTATACCAACAGCGTCCTATTATGAAGAATTACTTACAAGAGGATTTACAAACAATACTATTATCAATGTTAATGCTCCAGAAATGATCAAATATTATGGAGTATTGCATATGGCCTGGATTCATGTAGGAGTACCTGAATTTTTAGCAGGTGTTAAGGCATTTTTTAATCAACAAAGCTCTAAATCTAATACATTAACAACTTCTTCTGTTGCTACAAGTATTCCAGAATCAACAACTAATGCAAGTTCAGAAACTACTACTAATACTTCAGAAGTTAGTGTTTCAAATAAACAAGACGAGAAAAAAGTAATTGATTGGAATATCATCACACAGAACAAACTGCAAGATCCTCTTTTTAGTCTTTATACAAAAGAAATATTGGTAAAAAATCCTATATACCCTATCTTAAAAGCTGATGGTAGAAGAATATCTAGAAATAGCTATTTTATACCTTCTCTTACTGTTATGGATCAAGATGGTGGTTCACATCAAATTAATTGGGATAATTTTTTATCTGCTCAGATAGATATTTCTTCAGGAAGCTATCATTTAGATTCTGAAAGAAATCTTCCTCAAGATAGCATGCTTTTAAGTTATTATACATTTAATACTGATGAACAGGCTATACGACGTAAAGTTCTTTTTACAGCTGAGAAAAACACTAACCCTAATGAAAGAAATCTCAGAAAACATCTTGAAATAATAAAATTAAATATTCCTAGTGAAAATGCTTTTGAAGTTACAGGAAACAAATCAGTTTATGTTGTTGTTTCTCACATTTTATCTAGTCAGAGTGGACTTCTTAAAGATAGCATCAAAGAAACATTTATTACTGTTGATCTTGATAATAATAACCGAACAACAGTTTTAGCTACTAGATTTAGAGTTTAAAACAGTTTATATAAAAAACGCACACCCCAAGGTGTGCGTTTTTTATATAAACTGTTTAGTGATTGTGATTAAAATCATCGTCATGAAGCAAATTTTTAATCAATTCCT
>JBOFDR010000111.1:0-5991 GCA_051647205.1 Brevinema sp.
GCAATATTCATAACACGTTGGTCATGAGTTGAAAATAAGATAGTTACATTCTTTGCTTTATTAATTGTCGAAATAAGTTCTAAGATTTGCTCTCCTGTATGAGAATCTAAATTTACTGTTGGTTCATCCGCGAGAATTAGTCGAGGGGTTTTGACAAGAGCTCTTGCTATCGATACACGTTGTTGTTGTCCTCCAGAGAGCTGATTTGGGTAGGAATGTTCTTTCCCCTCTAATCCCACAAGATGAAGTATTTCCATTACTTTTGCTTTTTTGTTCGGATGAGCCTTGGAATAAAGATAGTGATATATTTTCAAATGCTGTTAAAACAGGGATAAGGTTGTAACTTTGAAAAATAAATCCTAAATAATCTCGGCGAAATTGGCTTAATTCTGCCAAAGTTTTGGTACTTAGATTTGCACCATCCACCGATACTTCTCCACTTGTTGTTTTATCAAGTGCTCCAATGATATTTAACAGAGTTGTTTTTCCTGATCCAGATGCACCAACAAGAGCACCTATACTACCTTTTTTTAAAGAGATATTTATATCGTAGAGAGCTTGAAAATTAACACTGCCATTCTGATAAATCTTATTAATATTTTTTGTTGATAAAAACATATGTTTTCTCCTAAAATTTTGCAGATAAACGAGTTAAAAAATAAATAACTGGTTGACTAGGGTTGTGACCAAATTCTGTTCCAGATTTCCCAAAATTTCCACCAAGGATGAAATCTAATTTCAAAGAATCTGAAAGAATAAAACTACTTTTAGGTAAGATCATCCCACTACCGTCTAATATATTCGCAAGTACATCCATTCCTATGGTCATAAAATCATTTACTTGTAACATCGCTGAAAAAGAACTGTAAGCAAATCCTCTAAAATAAAAATCTCCAAATTCTTGAACTAGTAATTCTGCTTGTTTTTTTGCGCCAAGAGCGTGGATATAAAATATTTGCTGAAGAATCAGTGTGCTAGATCTAATAGGAAAGCTATAATCAAGTCCTATCGAAAATTCATGATCTGGCTTGAATTTTCCTGTTAACACACCATCTAAATGTGCTGCATAAGAAGCAAACAGGCTGATTACAATATCTGCTTTAAAATAGCTTCCTAAAATATTATGATTTTCACCTTTATATTGGTAGACAAATCCAAATTCAAAATTAGGAACTCCTAGTACAATAGATGCTGCTGCTAGTACATCTTTCCACTCATCATTCCCAGCAAACATCGTTGAAAATTTACTATAAGATCCGATACCAATATTCCATGAAATCAGATTTAAAGAAGGCTTTGGAGAATCGAGATCAAACAGGCTAAAATCTTTCGACCACTCTAAAGCATTGAAAATAACATTTTGACCAAAGCTGACATAAGATCTGCCAATAGTAAAAATACTAGTTCCTGCATATGCTTTAATATAGAGTCTATTGAGATCAATATTTAAGGCAGTAAGATGTTTTCCAGACTGATTAGTGAGGAATAAAAAACCATCTGGTTGAAGAATGCTATTATTTCCATATCCATACCACAAATTCATACGAATATCACTAAATAAAGCCTATTGATCAGTTTGATATCTAATATTCATTATTAAAGAGTTTTTATTTTGTAATTCAGGCTCAGTCTGATTTCCTCCTATCATAAAAAATCAGAACGAAATTCTCCATTAAATTTTACTTGAGAAATATTGTCTTCAGCAAATATAGGTAGCAATTTATGAAAAAACAATTTTTATACTGTGATTTTGAATAAAGAACATGATATATCTATGATGTGTCATATGTTGCCATAATATTGACATTTTTGCTAAGATATTATATGATAAAAAAATGTCAGGATATCATTTGATGACAAATATTATCCGAAATAAACATAATAAAAATGATCTAGGGGTTTTTTTTATGAAACAAAAAAATGAAATACTGGTATCTGGCATTGCTTTGTTTGCTATGTTTTTTGGAGCAGGGAATCTGATCTTTCCTTCTTATTTAGGATTTTTTACTGGAGAGTCATGGCTTATAGCAGCGATTGGTTTTCTTTTAGTTGGTGTTGGAATACCTTTGATGGGGATTATGGCATTTTCTGAAGCAAGAAGTATTAATTCTTTTGCTGATAAGGTATCTAAAAAATTTAATATAATCTATATTACTGTGTTGGCTATTGTTATTGGACCTTTATTTGCAGTCCCAAGAACTGCTTCTACTACTTTTGAATTAGCTGTTTTACCTTTTATAAATGAATCAAGTATGATTTTTGCATTGATTACTTCTGTAATATTTTTTGCATTGACTTATTATTTTGCTTTGAAAGAAAATAGTATTGTGGATGTGATTGGAAAATATCTCACACCTATTATTGTGATTTGTCTTATAGTGATTGGATATTTAGGAATTACAACGCACATCGGTGTTCCTGTAAAATCTCAATCAGATAATAATTTTTATTATGGATTTACGCAAGGCTATCAAACAATGGATGCTCTTGTATCTATATTATTTGGGATTATTATTCTTAAAGATATAATCAAAAAAGGTCACACAGAACCAACACAACAACGAAAAGTATTACTAGGAGCAGGTTGGATAGCAGCCTTTGGTTTAAGTACTGTGTACTTTCTCTTAATCTTTTTGGGATCAAGAATTAGTGGTCAATCTATAAACCATTCTACCAGCTCTGTTATCACTTCACTCGTTGAAATTATTCTAGGTAAATATGGTAAGTTTTTCTTTGGAGTAGCTGTTGGTGCGGCGTGTTTAACAACAGCAATAGGTGTTGTTGCTTTTGTTAGTGAGTGGTTTACTAAGATTTCTAATATGTCTTATAAATTTTGTGTGACAACTATTTGTTTATTTTCTTGTTTAATGTCTGTAGGAGGAGTAGATTTTTTAGTCAAATTATCTGTTCCAGTATTATTTATATTATATCCTGTGACATTAGTCTTAATCGTACTTAATTTAGTCAAGGTAACTAATCATTGGTACTATAAAATTTCTGTTATTGCTACTTTGATTTTTAGTGTGATTGATGTTTTGGCTACTTTTTTTGGCGTATCCTTCGCACAGCAAATTCTTACCATTATTCCTTTAGGTTCTAAAGGTTTTGTCTGGGTACTGCCTTTTCTCTTAACTCTCTTAGGAGTTTTTATTACACAAAAATGTATTTGTTCTCAAAAAACAACCTCCTAAAAACTATCAATATTTTATTATATTACACATACAAAAAATAAAAGAGCCTTATAAGGCTCTTTTATTTTTTATCTCTTAATTCTATAATATCATTAATAATATTTTTCAGAAGCATGTCTTTTCTAGCGTCTTCATACATTGGTTCTAAAGCTTTACGAAATGCCTCTCTATTTATGCCATCTTGAATCGTAAAATATAGTTCCTTGTTACGAGCTAAAGCTTTTTGTTCTTTATCATAAAATGCTTTATGGTAGTAAATCTCCATCTCTTTGATGGATTCTTCAATCATATTTTGCACCTCAGGTGATAACGAGAACCATTTATTTCTATTAATGATGATAAAATCAATTGATTTCACGTGTCTCACTAAACTAAAATATTTGATAAGTTTTTTTGTATTATGTTCCACAAAATGAAGGGGGGTGTTCTCAGCACCACGTATTTTTTCTTTCACGATACATGTATTCACATCATCATCAGGAATAATAACAGGGAATCCATCTAATGATTCTATCATTTTTTTTATTAAAGCATGATCTCGGATAGCAAATTTTTTATTTCTGATATCCGTTGGTTTAACAATGGGAAGAAATTTAGAATAAAAAGAACTAAAGCCACGATCTAAATACCCAAGAGCTATGAGATTATTGGTCTTGAGATTTTTAAATACTGTTTTAGCAACAGGAGAAGACATGGTTTTATGAAAATGATCATCATCCTCAAAAATAAAAGGCATATCAAAAGCTCTGAATTCTGGGCTATATTCTTCTAAGACTCCTGTATTTTCAATACCTAGATCAATCTCTCCTTTTCTAATATTTTTTATAATTTCTCTTTTATCCTTTCCTCGGACAGATGATGCGAAAATATAAATTTTTACTTTCCCATCAGTCTTTGTTTCAACAATTTTTTTTAAGAAGAGAATTGATTCGTGGATTATGGTGTTTTCTGGATAATGATGAGAAAAACTTAAGGAAATATGATCTGATTTTTTTTGACTGTTAGGATTTGTACATTGTAATAATAGTAATATAAGTAAACAAGCAAAGCGTATCATGATAACCTCCAAATATTTCAATAACAATAATTAAAATAATTTACTATCTATGATATTATATAATAGTACGGATATAATATCAATTTAAAGAATATTATGTCCACACTATCTTACTTGTCTATATAAAAATACCGAGTATTAGCTCGGTATTTTTATAACTATTGTATTAATTTTATGATAAATATATTTATCTCGTTTATTGGTGGTAATTTTCACTTATTTCTTTGATATAAACAAATATACTTAAATGTTTTTATATCATCAAGTAAATTGAGTAATAATTGTGTATAGGCTGAAAAAGAAATTATAACAAAATGAGATAACAATCAAATAATCTTTACATATATAATCAGATTGTTATATCATTTATATTGATCTGATTATATAAAATTAAGAGAGGTAATTTATGAGTTTTAGTCGAAAATATATTATAATGTCTATATTAATATTAATTATGACAGCTTGTTCAACCACTGAAAATATGCATACAAAAACTGATCCAAAAAACTCACAAGATTCATTGAATCAGATGAAAAAGTCTCTTGCACCATCTCCAGTGGAGACTTCTCCAAAGGATCCTAATATTGTCTCTGAAAGAGAAATAGAGGATCTTGAGGTAGATGCTTCAGGATCTGATTCTAATCCTCCCACTAACAATTCTGACTCTAATAGTCCAGAAAATTCTAATAAAGAGGGGCTTGTAGCGACTCAGGAAAATCTGCAAATTGATGTAACCCAAGCATCTCCTACTGTAATAGCTCAGATAAGGGAAAGTGATGATACTGTTTCTCAGCAAACTATTGTAACACCTGTTATAACAAGGCCTTCTGAAGATGTTGTGCCAGTAGATCCTTTTACAGAACTTACTTTTGATCAAGCTGGTAGCGATCCCCGATTTTCAAGCATTTTTACGATGAGTGAGTCTGAGAGAAAAATCTTTTTATCAGATCCTAATGAAACTCACTCAAGAAACGATAAAAAAGTTATTATTCTCAGCAAAAAACCAGATTCTAAAAATTTTATCATGCAGATAAGAGATCAACTTTATTATCAAACCTTGTCAACCAATATTACTCTTACTGCTTTTGCTAGCTCAGCTGACCAAGATCTTATTGCAATAAAAATTGCTGGGTTACCCGAATATGCTTTAAGAGAACTGACACGGATTAATCCTAAAATGTCTTTACCTTATTTTGTAATGGATTTAGCAAAGACAAAAAACAAAAAAAGTTATAAAGGCTTTTGGACTCCTGAACTTACAGGTAAAAGAGAAGAAGTCACTAGCCAGTTGATTTCAGATCAAGACTTAGTTAAAATTCATTTTTCAGAAGTACAAGATCTTATTAGAAGACAATTTGCTGGAGAAAAAATGATCTATGTTCCTTTGGATAATTCAGGAGAGATAGGTCTTGCCCTAGAAAAGGTACAACTTAATTCTAGTAGATTTGTTGTCCATGTGAGCCTAGTCTATTATGGTAAAATCCTTACTACTCATAGCAACAGAACGATACAAGTATATCGTAAAAATGGCGATAATAATAATGTTGTTCTAGATGTTGATAGGTTGCATGCACTTTTAGATATTACTAGTTACACGGAGTTTAGTCGATCGTATTCTCCTGATGGAAGACAAAGTACTGGTTTTAAAATCAAAGGTATATTACGTCATAAGGTTGTTTTAGAGAGTGTGCTGCAGCAACATGGGCTGGATATTAAGCGGATATTACTTGTTTATAACGACGG
>JBOFDR010000112.1:0-6440 GCA_051647205.1 Brevinema sp.
CGAGATTATTGTATCCTTCAATAAGTATATACTCTATAGTTACACGCCTATTAGTAATTTCTTGGTATTTTCTAACGGCATCTAGCATTTGTCTGGTATTTTCTTTTCGAGCAATAGGCATAAGATTTTTTCTTTTTTCATGATTCGCTGCATGAAGTGAAATAGCAAGACGAACTTGTCCTTTTGAATAACTAAGGCGTTCTATACCTTCAATAATTCCTGATGTCGATACAGTAATACGTCTAGTACCAATATCAAATGCTTCTTGGCTATTGAGAATTTCAATAGCCCCATTTACATTTTCAAAGTTCAAAAACGGTTCTCCCATCCCCATAAAAACCATATTATCAATGGCTCTTTCATGAGGATCCAGCTTATACATTTTTTTTATTGTAGCATCGACGAGGAGTACCTGTGAGATAATCTCAGCTTTGCTAAGATTACGTTTGTAGCCCATCAGACCTGTAGCACAAAAAGAACATTTTAAAGCACAACCTACTTGTGAAGAAATACAAATCGTATAACGGGATTCGTCTTCATTAGGGATCATCACACTTTCAATATTAAGATTGTCTTCTGTTCTAAAAAGAAATTTTAAAGTTCCATCTTCAGATTCTTGCATTTTTATTTGAGAAAGGGTAAGTATTTTATATCTCTCGGAGAGTATCTCTCGATCTCTTTTAGCTAGATCAGTCATTTCTTCAAAATCAAAGGTGCTTTTTTTATAAATCCATGCCATCATTGCTTTTGCACGAAATTTTGGATATCCTTCTTGCATTAAAAGATCTAATAACTTCGGGTAATCAAACTCCAATAATGAAGTTTTACTATTGTCAATTTCAGACATGAGAGTTCCTTATATTTAGTTATTTTGATTATATTATTTGCGTATTATACTACAGTATTTCTTATTTTGTCAAGGTAAGTTTTACTATGATAGGACCTCTTTATAATTATTATTAAAATTTTTGGGTAAAAGTTTTCCAAGATTAAATTTATAAGATCTGTGTAGGATCAATATCAATTTCAATTTTTATTTTTTCATGAGATTTAAAATCTTTGAATAATTTATAGAGGTATTTTGTTATTTTTAAAATATCAGCATGTGTATGTGCTTTGATAATGATATGATAACGATATTGATTATTAATACGCTCAATAGGACAAGGTGTCGGCCCTAGTACAGTGATATGTTGAGTTTTTAGGCGATTTTTATGTGATTTCAGAGACTTTTTGAGTATTTTGATAAGTTGATCAATAATTTCTATATCACTACTCCGAAACACTATCCTTCCCATCCTTATAAATGGTGGATAGAGGTATTCTTCTCTGACCTGAATTTCTTCTTTATAAAAAGATTCATAGTCTTGTGTAGCAGCAGATTGTATAGAACTATGATCTGCGAGATAAGATTGAATAACTGCGTATCCCTGTGTATTGCGTCTACCAGAACGTCCAATTGCTTGAGCAATAAGTGAAAAAGTCCGTTCCGAGGCACGAAAATCAGGTAAAGAAAGCATAATCTCAGGAAATAATACCCCTACAAGATCGATGTTTGCGATATCGTGTCCTTTAGCAATCATCTGTGTGCCTACAAGAATATCAGCTTCGTTATTACGCATAGCTTTTAGGATTTGATTAGATCCGTTTTTTTTTCTAGCAGTATCAAGATCCAGACGTAAAATTCTTGCTGAAGGTAAGAGCTCGGTAAGAGATTCTTCTAATTTTTCGGTACCATGACCAGCATTTTTGATCTCATAACTACCACATTCTGGACAGAGATCTGGTGCAATATCTTCAAATTCACAATAACGACACTGGATCTTACGGTCTTTTTTGTACCATGTCATCCCAATATCACAATTAGGACATTGAAAGAAAAATCCACAATCTTCACATAATAAAGTAGGAGAATATCCACGTCTATTAAGGAAGATAAGACTTTGTTTTTTATTATTTAATGTTTCAATAAGCTTTGTGAATAAAGATTTTGATAAAAAGGTATTACCTGTTTTTTCTTTTCTAAGATCAACAATATCAACCGATGGAAGAGAAATATTATTATATCGTGAGAACAGACGAAGATACTTAATCATACCTTTTTGTGCAGCATAACGGCTTTCAATACTAGGTGTTGCTGATCCAAAAACCAACAGAGCCTGTTCTTTTTTCGATCGCATAAAGGCTACCCCACGGGCATGGTATCTCGGTGAGTCC
Source organism: Brevinema sp. (assembly GCA_051647205.1). Classification (GTDB taxonomy): domain Bacteria; phylum Spirochaetota; class Brevinematia; order Brevinematales; family Brevinemataceae; genus Brevinema_A. The sequence goes on from JBOFDR010000112.1 coordinate 2,218, forward strand.
ATTGCTTTGTAAGAAGGATCATGTTCTTCATCAAGAATGATAAGACCTAGATTTTGAACAGGAGCAAAAATAGCACTACGAGGTCCGATCACAAGTTTTGCTTCGTTATTTAGGACACGAAACCATTCACTAACACGTTCTTCAGGCGTTAGTTTACTATGAAATAAGGCAATTTCTGTACCAAACTCTTCTGTAAAACGACGTAAAGTTTGATCTGTCAAAGCAATCTCTGGCACCAAAATAATACCACCTTTTCCTTTGGTAAGACATTCTTTAGCTAGGAGTTTGTAAACTTCTGTCTTACCGCTGCCAGTAACCCCTTGTAATAAAAAAGTCTCTGCTTTTCCTACAAATTCTTTCATCTGATCAAAGACATTTTGCTGTTCATCATTAGGTGTAAATGGTTTTTGTTGGTCTAAATGCGGATTAGACAGTGGTTTAGGCTCTTTTAATGGAGGGAGCATTGTAAAAATAACTTCGCCAATAGGAGCGTGGTAATAATGTGAAACATTTCTTGCTAAAGTAAGGAGATCTGGAGTAATAATTTGGTTTTGATCAATAATATTTTCAATCTCTTTTACTGATTTAAGACTTCTAAGATTGATGGGAACATCCTCTTCTGAGACAATACGAAGAACTAAACCAATCTCTTCACGACGTCCAAAATGAATATTGACACGCTTTAGAGTAAGATCTTCATTGAGAAGATGTTTTGGGATGATATAGTAAAAAGAATCGTGCAAAGGAACGTTGACGGCTACTTCTGCAAGAATCCAAGTTTGATCCATAATTATTCCTTGATCTTAATCTCATATCCCACAAACTGTAATGCTTTGACAACATCATCTTCTAATAATTGCATGGGATAAGCACCTCTAATAATTGCGGACGGGTGTAGGGTAGGCATCACCATACCGTATGAAGACTCTCTAATAGAACCTCTGATTGTGGTGATTCCTTCTTTCGTCTCTAAAATAAAATGTGATGCAAAATTTCCTAAAGTTAGGAGAAGTTTTGGTTGAATAATTTGTAGTTGTTTTCTTAAAAAGGGAGTACATACTTCAATTTCGGCAGGAAGAGGGTTACGGTTTTGTGGAGGTCGATGCTTGAGAATATTTGCAATATAAATCTCATTACGCTCGATCCCGTATTTATGTAGGATTTTCATTAATAGCTGCCCAGCACGTCCTACAAAAGGACGTCCTTGTTCATCTTCATCGGCACCAGGAGCTTCTCCTATAATCATTAGCTTAGCATCGGGATTCCCTTCACCAAAAACTAGATTAACAGCACTTTCGCAAAGGCTACACGCTTTGCAGCTCAAGCACTCTTTGTACAGAGTAGCAAGACCTGGATGAGAGGGTTTTGTATCAATTTTTTCTAACATTATCGACTTTTCCTGTATGGTTTTTATTTCATGTTTTTCTTTATCTTTAATTTTTACACTATTTTTAGTCGATATAGTTGGATCTAGTATATAAGAAGCTGAAAGGGTTTTTGTGTATTCATCAGTGAATACTTGTCTAATGAGATCATTAATTGAATCCATATGAAACTCCTAAAAATTTTAGTCCTAATTTTTTTGTTAAATATATTGGTTTAAAAATGCAAAAAATTTAAAAAATCATGGATACCTATCAGGGATTTTTTTCGGTGAGAGATCATATTTTTTTCTTCAAAAGAAAGATCTGCCAGTGATTTTTTGAATTGATGAGCTTCGGGGAGAAAAAGAGGATCATAACCAAATCCTTTTGATCCTGAAATTTCCATAGCAATGCGTCCTGCACACTCTCCTCTTGAAACAAAATTTTGTCCGTCAGGTGATCGTAGAAGCATATAACAAACAAATTTAGCAGAGCGTTTTTCAAAAGGAATATTTTCTAATTCTACAAGAAGTTTATTGATAAGATCTTGCTGTGTAGAGTTTACTCCTGCCCATTCAGAAGAAATAACTCCAGGAGCATTGTCTAAATATTCAACTTCTAGACCTGAATCATCCGATAAGATGTAATGATCAGGATATTTTTCAGCCCATATATTTGCTTTGATTAAGGCGTTTTCTATATAAGAACGTGATCCTTCCATAATATTTAGAGATTCTGTGGGAGTAACAATTTTTAGTGATGTTGATAAAACAGCTGTGATTTCTTCGATTTTATGTTTGTTTTGAGTAGCGATAAAAAGTTTTATGGTAGGTCTCCTTAATGGTTTTTAGATATCATATTTATGATAACACAATTACAAAAAAAATGGTAGATATTTATTAAAATATCATTAATTGATAAATTATTATAAAGGGTGAAAAAGTAATAATCTGAAATTTTCTTAGAAAATTTATGTATAGGTCTTGACCTAATGACTAAATAATATTATCATATTAATACAATTTGTTGATTTGGTAATAAAAATTAGTCGATAAGGTTCTACTAAATAGGAGAAATAATGATAAATATCATGCGAAATTTTTTGATATTAGGACTTGTGATTTTTGGTTTTGTTTCTTGTGATGACAAAAATAATAAAAAAGAAATTGATAACGCAGCTAATCAGATACAAACGGATTCCGAAATATTAGATCTATCTTCTGTAAAAAATTCAATTAATTTGATTGATCCAAGTTCTTTTGATAGTAATCAGATTCCTACAGTGACAGATGACTCACTTATTTCAGCTGATGTTGTAGATATCAACAATCTTATTTTAGAAGAGCAGTTTGTACCAGAACAATCTGTCCAAAAATATGTCCAAAGCGATAAGATAGCTATACCAGCTGTTGTTACAGCGAATAAAAAAACTTCTAATGCTCAAAGAGCTTCTCGTTTACATACCTTATCTTTTGGTTCTTATATTAAGATTGGTGTTGACAAGCCACGTATTACAGTCAGCAAAAATAACAGTCAAAAAATCACTATCGTTGTAATAGGTAATCACACTATTCAATTAGCAGATGTCTATATTTATGCAGTTCCTGTCAACAGTCGATTGGTAAGAAACAATAACACGCTGATTGGATATGTCAATAATTTAGAAATGGTTAATAATCAGTCTCAATTTACAAGATTTTGGCGTGGACGAAGAGCTAACGGTACTTTTATGAAAAAAGGACGTTATAATATTTATGTAGAATATCGTTATAAAAACGCACAAGGAACGGTTGTTAAAAAGCAAGGTCGTTTTTGGGGTGGAAGTAAGCGTCATTGGATTGTTGAAATTATTTAATAAAAATATCTTAAAAACATTAAAGAAAACGGTGATTTTGCCGAAAAATATAATATTATAATAAAAATACAGAAATATATTACAGGGATATAAAATACTTGTGAGAATAAATAGGTGTTTTTTATTTCTTGTAAGTCTTTATAGATATAAGAAATGATGTTCTAAATAATATTTCTGTTTAACTTAAAGAAGGAGTTCCTGGATGAAAAGGGCGAATCTCCAACGTAGTATAGCGTTGTTTGCTTTAGCAGCTATGACTGTTCCATTTAGTCTATATGGGCAGAATAGAAAAGAACCATTTGTGTTGAAGAATTTTACTTTATCTGATTTTGGAGATGGTAATGATTCTTCTCAATCAATGATTTGGAAGCCTAAATTTTCTGAATTTGCTGTCCAAGTCAAAGAAGAAAATCAACAAGGTGGGGAACAAAATGGTCAGCAAGATACACAAACTGATTCTAATACAGTTGTTGTCTTAGGTGGAAATCCAGATCCTAACGTTAATGCTGTTCGCTATTCTGAAGGTGTACCTGAAGGTGTTACAGATCTTATTGGAGGTCCTCAAAAATATGTTTTAGGACTTAAAGCTCAATTTACTCAGCAAGGGTACAACTGGATTGAATTACATCCTTATCGTACTGGTGATGCCACTAATGAGCAAGATCCTTCAGCAACACCTCCTGCTAATGATCAAGCATCCACTTCTGAGGAGAACTCAGGTGAAGCACCTGATCCTAATGCAGAGGGAACACTTTACAAAATTCCTTTTAAAGGAATTGCAACTGATATCTCTATGTGGGTATGGGGTGGATATTATGCTTGGTGGATCGAATTATATGTTCGTGATTACCTAAACTATGACTACCAATTCCCAATGGGTGATCTTTTGTATAGCGGATGGAAACAAAAACGTGTTACTGTTCCTGAAAGTATTGTCCAAACAAGAAAAAGACTTCCTAATCTCCAAGCGCTTTCTTTTGAAAAAATTAAGCTTTGGAGCTTTC
>JBOFDR010000113.1:0-2648 GCA_051647205.1 Brevinema sp.
ATTTCTAAAGAAGCCTTAGACCAAGCAAAAGAACAAAATATCAATCTTATTATTACCGTAGATTGTGGAATTACAGCTATTAAAGAAGCAAAATATGCTAAAGAGCTGGGTATAGATTTAATCATTACCGATCATCATGAGCCTCTTGAAGAAATACCCGAAGCTCTAGCTCTTATTAACCCAAAATTACATAATTATCCTTTCCAATTTCTTGCAGGAGCAGGTGTTGCCTTTAAAGTAGCTCAAGCAATCTCTGAAGCATTCACTCTCGAAGAATATAATCAAGAACTCGTTTTTTTTGATATTGAAACAACAGGGCTTGATCCTGAACAAGATGAAATTACCGAGATTGCTGCCGTTATTACCAAAAATGGTATTGAAATTGATCATTTTGAATGCCTAGTGAAAACATCTAAAACTCTTGATCCAAAAATCATCCAAATTACAGGTATCACTAATGAAATGCTCGAAACAAAAGGTATTCCTGTTACAGAAGCTTTAGAAAAATTTCTTAATTTTATTGGGGATAGAGTATTAGTTGGACATAATATTATTGGATTTGATATGAAATTTATGCAGATCCAATTCAACAAACATTTTAAAAAATCCCTCACAAACCATCCTATTGATACCCTACCTTTATCACGTACGATGTTCAAACACTTAAAATCTCATGCTCTTTTTTCTATTGGAGAATTTGTAGGGATTTTTGTTGATCAATCAAAGCTACACAGAGCTTTAAATGATGTGAGATTAAACGCAGAAGTATACAGACGTATGATTCTTACAAGATGTCAGCCTATTCAGCATATTTTAGCAGAGCTCTTTCCTCTAGCTGCAATTGGCACAGTTGCTGATATTATGCCTCTAGAAGATGAAAATAGAATTATCGTAAAAATGGGAATTGATCAAAAAAATATCAAACTTACCACAACTGGTTTAATGACCTTATTAAGACGATTAAATATCATGGATACTCTTGACTCTAAAACTATCGGCTGGACTCTAGGTCCTATTATTAATTCTCCAGGACGTCTCGGACAAGCCAGTTTAGTAGTAGAATTATTAATTTCTTCTAATATTAATCAGGCAAATAATCTTGTAGAAAAGTTAATCAAAAAGGATCAAGAACGAAAAGATATTGTTTCCTCTCTTGAAGAGGAAATTGTTAGATCGATTGATCATAAAAATATCAAAACAAATAAACACATCTTTATGATTTCTAATAATATTGCACGAGGATTAACAGGACTTATTGCAACAAAACTGACCAATCAATTTCATGTTCCTGTGATCATTGTTGCAAAAATGGATGATGGATCTTGTTCGGGATCAGTACGTTCTACAGGTGACTTTAATGTTGTTGATTTTTTAAGTTCTTACGAAAAACTTTTTATTCGTTACGGTGGACATAAGTCGGCTGGTGGATTTGTCATAGAAGAATCAAATATCTCAACACTAAAAGATCATATTGAACAATATATGAATGGTTGGAGTACAGAAACTTTGAAAAATCCTTTGGATATTGATATTGAATTAACAGATCTTGCTATCTTAAACGTTAAAAACATTAATTATATGCATCGCTTATTTAGCCCTATTGGAAGCAAAAATCCATCACCAAATTTTTTAGTTAAAAATGTCTCTGTGGTCGAGCAAAAAACAATTGGGAAAAATAAGGAACACATGTTCTTCAAATTCAAAAAGGGGAAAAAAGAATTTAGTGCTATTGCTTGGGGGTTTTCAAGTCGTTGGAATGAATTAAAAAATTCTACTTCTTTTGATGTAGTGGGTATTCCTGAAATAAATGAATGGAATAACCATTCTGAAGTACGATTCCAAGTCATTGACATTAATGGTAGATAAGCATGAACTTTAGAATTTCAAACAAAGCCACCTCTCTGCTCAAACAATTTTGTGATAATCCAACACAAAGTCGAGCCTTGCTTTTAGTGGGGAAAAAAGGTTGGGGGAAATTTTCTTCAGGGATAGATTTTGCAAGTATTATTCTCAATCAAAATCCTCTCCAAAGCAGTAATTTTTTTGCTTTTCGAAATGATCAGTTTGCTTTAAAAACAGAATTTTTTCTTACTAAAATACCTCATTCACCTACATCAGTAGAGTGGCTATTATTGCTCCAAAGAAGAATCAACATGTCTATACTGATTCAAGAATCTTTAGGTACTGGATCTCAAATCACTTCTACAAAAGAAGATTTAGATAACTATATTGCTCAAAATGAGTTTCCAGATAAAAAATTAATTACTCAATTAATTACACTTTGTGAATATTTTGATAAAAAAAATGGTATTCCTATCGACATTATCAGAGAAATAAATAAATTTCACGCAATGCATAGTGATCATGGTCGTATCAGTCTTATTGGAGATTTTGATCAGGCTGATGAGACTACTCAAAATGCTGCTCTTAAACTACTTGAAGAACCTCACCCTAATCATTGGCTTATTTTAACAGCAGAAAATGAAAAAAAACTCATTCCTACTATAAAATCTCGCACAATCACTCTCAGATTTACAGAACCATCAGCAGATAAATTATCTTTTTTAGGACAAGCTACATACCCTCTTTCTACAATCAATATTATGAAAGAATCCCTATTCAATATATCTGAATTAAAACATCAGCTT
>JBOFDR010000114.1:0-1858 GCA_051647205.1 Brevinema sp.
AGCCTAATTTACAAAATATTCCTATCCGTATGGATCTTGGTAAAAAAATTAGAGAAGCTTTTATTCCTAAAGAAGGATTTGTAATAGTGAGTGCTGACTATTCACAGATCGAACTAAGATTATTTGCATTACTTTCTCAGGATCCTATGATGAAGCGATTCTTTGATCAAGGGGGAGATGTTCACCGTTACATTGCCGCAGCGATGTTTGGTATTGATGAAGAAGCAGTTTCTATAGATCAGCGTCGTGCTGCAAAAACGATTACTTATGGGATTTCTTATGGGATGTCTGCATTTCGATTAGCAAATGAATTGAATATTGATTTTGCACAAGCAAAGCAGTTTATTGAAAGTTATTTTGAAACTTTTCCGGGTATCAAAAACTTTATGACAAAGACTCTAGAATTTGCGCATGAATTTGGTTATGTGAAGACTTTATTTGGACGACGTCGCCCTACTCCCGAGCTTAGATCTGCAAAGATCGATAAAATTACAAATCTATCACACCCTTCACGCTTTGCTATTAATACTGTGGTACAAGGTACGGCTGCTGACGTGATTAAATTAGCAATGATTGCTGTACAAAATATGATTGATAAAAAATATCCTAACGAAGTACAAATGATACTACAAATTCATGATGAATTGCTGTTTGAAGTAGCTCCGCAAATTGCGGATCCATTTATTGATTCCTTAAAAGAAGTAATGATGAATGTGATTTCTTTAGATATTGCTCTTGAGGTAGAAGCCGCAAAGGGATCAAGCTGGAATGTGGCTCACTAAAATGAAAGAAGTAGTTATTATTACGTATAAGCAAGGGATCTTGCAGACGATAATGCCTTTTTTTGATCTACAAAAACAAATTACAATAATTGATGAGACTGATAAAATAGAAGATGTTTTTCAACATACGATGCATGAGATCTGGATAGATGGATATATTGATCTTTATGATCCTCGTTTACAGGATCCTCAATATCTTCACCAATTTTTTATCAGGTTACAGAATATTTTAAATAGTATTCAAAAATCTCGTATAAAAGTTTTGGTTCGTATACTACGAAATTTTTATTATGATACAACACACCCTGAATTAAAAAAAGTTTTTCTTCTTTATCGATCTTTAATGAATTTTATTAAACAAGCTTATGAGGTCTTTGAAGTAATGGTACCAGATATTCTTCATTCAAGCTATATACATCATCCTTACCATGAAATCAAAAATAAATCTTTGTTATGGAATCTTCATTCAAGCTTCCAAATTATCCACCAAAACGACATTGTTTATAATTTACTAGAACATCAACCTGATAAAAATCATTGTGTGATCTCAGGTATTCGGGTAGGAATGGGAGATATCTGTGAGAAATCTTTTCAAATTTTTGGGCAAAAACCTCAACACTTTGATGATGCCTATCTTATTACTGTACAAGATATTCCACCAATAATTTCTTTGGATCAAAATCACTATAATCTTGAAATGATCTTTATGAATCAATTATCTTGATCCAAATGGTGAGATAACTTTAAATAGATGTATTTGACCTCATTAACTAATTTTTTACTAAAATAAAATATTTTTGATCTGAAAAGATCAAAAATGCTATCATTATTTATCAATTCAAGGAATAAATTACTATTTTTATTTTATTATATCTATTATTCAAAAATTTCTTCTCTAACACTCTGATATTTGAGGCAATGTATTCATTATTTATATCTATTGCCTTGTTATGGAAAATTATATTATATTTTTTTTATTAAAATTTTAGTAACAGTAAGAGTGCTAGGGGTATAAAAAAAGAAGACTGAGGTCTTCTTTTTTTATTTATAATGATTATTGAGTGAGCATTTCTTTT
>JBOFDR010000115.1:0-3418 GCA_051647205.1 Brevinema sp.
CTCCAGAGTTATTATCTCTGTTGTAGTTAGGTCTATCGCCATTATTATAATTTCTGTTGTATCCACCTTGTGGTCTATCTCCAGAGTTATTATCTCTGTTGTAGTTATTGTTTGAGTTAAAATGTCGTGGTTTATCAGAATTATTAGAGTTTTGGGAAGGAGGAGTGTTAGTTCTAGGAGTGAGGGAATTATCTGATGATATAGTTTTCTTTTCGACAGGTGCTGAGTTTAATTCTTTTGCGGGTGATGACTGAATTTTTTTTTCGTCACTAGAACTTGTAGTTGGTTCTGTAACAGGGGTATTTTTCATCTTTAGTTTTATTTTTTTTGGACCCTTTTTTTGTGCATCATCGTTAAGCATACACTCTCCTTTGACATTCTCTATAACAAGTATGTATTATTTTATTATTCATCTTCTTCAATTTCAATATTATCCTCAATTATTTTCCATATCTCAAGTGCTTCATTAAGACTTAATCCTGTTTCTTTTGTTAAATCTTCAACGGTAAGCTCGATGATTTCTGTAACACTCTTAAATCCAGCGTCTTCTAAAATCTCAATTTGTTCTTTTGTAAATGGGAGCATATCGAGAGAAATAATTTCTTCTTCAACAATTTCAAAATCTTGAATATCAGAAATACCAAGGATATCATCAACTTCTTTTTGTTTTTCTTTTAAGATTTCTTCAAAATCAGAATAAGAACAGAAACGAATCTTCCAACCAATAATGTCTTCTAACATACGTTGGTGAGATCCTTGCTTACCAATTAAAGGTGCTAAAAATTCATCTGCAACAACAATAGATGCTTCATGCTTATCATAATTAAGATCAACATTAAAAACCTCAGCAATACGATTTTTTAAGACACGGCTGGCACGGATAGCATTGACAATAAGTTCTCTGATATCATCATTGTAGCGAATAATTTCAATACGTTCACTACCTAATTCTTCACGAATAGGTTTAATACGGGAGCCTGCTTTACCAACAGTTACACTAATCGGATCTAATCCTTCTACCAATGAATGTAAGATGATTTTAGTCACTTCACCCGGTTTACGGGATACTCCTTTAATAACAAACGTACCATCAGCAATTTCAGGAATATTTAATTTTAATAATTCTTGGACAATAGCAGGATTAATACGTGTAAAAATTAATTGACTTTCGCCTTTTTTTGTTACTTGTAATACTTCTTTTAGATATACTTTAACATTATCGTTAGGTGATAGTACTTCATCAGGAAGTGCCTCAGAATAGGGAAGGAAGGCCTCTGTGCCTTTAGGATCTAGAGAAATATAGTAGCCACCATTTTTGGAGTCTGTTCGTGATTTAACACGGGCAGTAAACAATGTTCCTTTTTTATTTGCGTATTCACTAAAAATAATATCTTTTTGAATATCAGTTACTTTTTGTTTCAATAATTGTTTCATAATTTGGGCAGCTTGACGACCAAATTTTTCTACAGGAATAGGAATACGAATGATCTCACCTATAACAGGAGTTTTAACGAATTCTGTTGCGTCCTCAGGCGTAATTTGTAGAACAAAATCATCAATATCATCGTCTTCTGCGATAGTTTTTGTTTGCCATAATGAAATACCAGTTTTTCCTATCTCAACTTCAATGTTATCATACTCTTTACCGTGTTCTCTTTTGTATAGTGTTGTGAATGCTTCTTTTAATACGCCATCAGCACGTTCTTCTGATATTCCATGATCTTTCGCAAAAGCAACAATCAAATCAGGAAAGGCCATATCTTCCTCCAAATCAAATATTTTTATTTGTCTTATTTTTTTTCTTTTAGTATTTTTGCAAAATCACAATGTAATTTTGATTTGTTAATTTGATTAAAGCTTAACATAAGCTCATCCGCATTATATTTGAAGATAAGATAATCTTCTGTAACCTTAATTAATTGACCAATAAAAAATCCTTCTTTTGTAACAATATCAGAAGTAGGAAATACTACAAATTCTTTACCAATAAAATATTGATATTCAATAGTAGATTTAATGTCTCTATCTAATCCTGGAGATTCAACAATCAAATCATAAGCTTTATCAAATGGGTCATCAATATCTAGGCGACGAGATAAAATATCTGCCACAAAAGTACAATCATCAGATGTTATTTCTTTTTCCGGATTAAGGATAACTACTTTTAAGATATTTTTAGTTTTAGAACGCGTGATACGGCATTCTAAAGGTACAAATTTTAATGAAGTTACACTCTCATCAATAAGATTTATAATTTCAGCGTCTGTCATATCATAATCCTTATTTATGAAAATAAGGAGTCTCTAGCGACTCCTTATTTCTTTATATGAATATTATATAACAATATATTATATTTGTCAATGAATTACGCAAAAATATTTTCTAATTCTGTGATATCTTCTTTAGTTAAGCAGATATCAATTGCTTTAATATTTTCTTCTACTTGTGTAGGACTAGAAGCTCCTATAAGGACAGAAGTAATACCTGGTTTTTGTAGTAACCAAGATAATGCTAATTGAGAAGGGGTACATTCTTTTTTAGTAGCTATAGAAATAAATTTTTCGATCTTATCAAAATTTTCTGAATTTAGGTAAGATTGCATAAATTCATTAATTTTGCTATTTGCAGCACGAGAGTCTTTAGGAATCTCTTTACCTTTTCTGTATTTTCCAGAAAGAAATCCTTGTGCCAAAGGAGAAAAAGGAATCACGCCGATACCATTTTTTATACATGTTGGTAGAATATCTTTTTCAATCTTACGATTAAGTAGATTATATATAGGTTGATTAGTAACAATACGATCTAATAAATATTTATCTTGTGTTCCTAAAGCTTCTATAATCTGAGCTGCAGACCATTCACTAACTCCAACATAAAGGATTTTACCTTGACGAATAAAATCATCAATAGTGCGAAGAGTCTCATAAAGATCAGAGTCACAATCAAAGCGATGACAATAAAAAATATCAACATAATCCATCTTTAGACGTTGTAAAGAATTATGAAACTGATCTTGAAGATGCTTACGAGAAAGTCCTTTACCGTTTGGAAGATCATTCATTGGCCAAAAAGCTTTGGTAGAAACAACATAATTTTCTCGAGGATATCGATTGAGTACTTCTCCTAGTAATTTTTCAGATTCACCCATAGAATATACATTAGCACAGTCAAAAAAATTAATCCCTAATTCATAAGCTTTATCAATAATAGTAATACTATTTTCTTTTTCAATACTATTAGCAAATGTTAGCCAACTACCTAAGCTTAAAGTACTGATTTGTAGACCTGATTTTCCTAATCTTCGATAATCCATAACGTCCTTCCTTAATTTATTATCTAATTTCCAAAACGTTGTTTTAGGGATTCATTTTGAGCTTTACTTGCAGCTACAGCTTGATTCATTTGTAAAAGAGATCTT
>JBOFDR010000116.1:0-1956 GCA_051647205.1 Brevinema sp.
ACTGGCTTGGTGACTATAAAGAAACTTTTTTTATGTATGGAGTGATTAAAACAATCCAATCACGTGAACAAAGTACTGTCCAAATCATTCCAAAACAAGAAGTTAAAGACAGTTTTTATTTTCTAAAAAATCTTGAAAAAAGTAGAAATGAATATCCTATTTCTAAGTCTCCCACAGAAGCACCGTCTACTAAAAGACCAATTGTTATGATAGCATTTGAATCATTTTATGATTATCGAGATCTTTATCCTTTATTTGGAGATAAAAATCCTTTCCCTAAAGAATACCTAGAGTTAGTAAATACAAACACATATACAGGTCCCAATCAAAACGACGGCAGTTTTTTAGCACGATTAATACTATTAACAGGTAGCTATCCTCTAGAATTTTTAGATACAACTAGATCTCATCCTTATACTTTACCTTATGAACTGAAAAAATATGGCTATACAACTTATACTCTAGAAAGTGTTACCCCTACCTATAATTTGGACAAACATTATAAAAATTGGTTTATTGATCATGAAGAATATTGTGTTTTTGGCAATGATTGGTCTGGAAGCAGATTGGATCCATATCGTTTTGAAAAAGGTGTCGTTGAAAGAATACATAGTACTCCTAATAATATTACCCCATTTTATTTTATATTTACTTTTTTAGGACATGTAGGAAGCACTCAGTTCACGGATAAGATTGATGATACAGAGCATTTAGATGAATTTTTAAAATATTTCAATTCTAAAAAAGAAAAATTAAATGCCAAACGTCTCTTAAAAGCAAGTGTTTTTAATGCTCGACGATTAGTATTTTTCAAAAATGAGATTTTAAAAAAATACCCAAATGCTTTAATTGTTTTCAAAACAGATCACTTTTCTCATGAAACGAAATATAATATTAAGAACTCTCAACTCCCTGAAGAATATAAAAATCTTGTGGCTAAAAATCCTGCATCCCTCCCTATCTTAATGATTGATGGGATAAATGGTTTAGTAGATTTACCTAAAGGAATTTCACCAGATAACATTCCTTTGACAATACTTGTAAAAGCTGGTCTTCCTTACAAAAACACACTGCTTTCATTAATGTACCAAGAAAATGACCCTAAAATAATCAATATCTATGGCAGAATTTTTGATAAAAAAACAAACTTACCATTACCTGAAACTCATCCCAAGTATCTTAAATTAATACAAAGAAACAAGGCTGCAGAAAAAATTTCTATTGATTTATATAAGGGAAATTCATATACAACAAACTATCTCCAATAAAATCAGTCTCTTTATAAAAATAAATCCCAAAAAAGTATTGACAACTTATATAAAATATTATATAATATTGTACTAATGTGATACGGGGTATAGCGCAGTTCGGTTAGCGCACCTGCTTTGGGAGCAGGGGGCCGTAGGTTCGAATCCTACTACCCCGAATGAATCTATGTGTCTGTAGCTCAGCTGGATAGAGCATCGGCCTTCTAAGCCGCAGGTCATAGGTTCGAATCCTATCAGACACGAATAAAAAAAGTCATATTAGTACATGGTGGATATAGCTCAGTTGGTTAGAGCACTGGATTGTGGTTCCGGGGGCCGTGGGTTCGAATCCCATTATTCACCCAGATATGCACCCATAGCTCAGCTGGATAGAGCGCCGGACTTCGAATCCGTAGGTCGTAGGTTCGAATCCTACTGGGTGTGAGAAATCTCATATATCAATGTTCTGTATATCGCTTAGATGAGACTATTTTTAAAAACATAATCGCGAGAGTGGTGAAATTGGTAGACACGCTAGATTTAGGATCTAGTGCCCAAAAGGTGTGTGGGTTCGAGTCCCACCTTTCGCAAGTAAAATCCTTTGGGTGATTTACATATAAAATTATATCTGCGGGAGTAGCTCAGGGGTAGAGCATCGCCTTGCCATGGCGAGGGCCGAGGGTTCAAATCCCTTCTCCCGCTCAGTAAT
>JBOFDR010000117.1:0-2896 GCA_051647205.1 Brevinema sp.
GAAACAAATTCTTATTATTAGAACAAAATTCCCTACTATTAATGGGGTAAGAAAAGGTAAACTTATCGCCCAAGGAGCTCATGCTTCTGTAAGTGCCGTGTTTGATGGGTTATCTAAATCTCCTGGTAAAAAATATGTTGAATTATGGTTACAACAAGGACAGGCTAAAATTGTTGTTTATGTAAAAAGTGAAGAAGAATTATTAGATCTTTGGAATCAGATTCAAAAGACCAATCTTCCTTGCTCAATTATTAGAGATGCAGGTAAAACAGAGTTTTGTGGAATTCCTACCTTAACAGCTATCGGCTTAGGTCCTGGACCTATCGATCAAATAGACACCATCACAAAGCACTTGCCTCTTTTATAAAATATCACAAAATAACCTTATGATAAATTTGATTGAGCAAAAAATACAAGTTAAAAAATAAAGCCCCTTTAATAGGGCATTTTATTGATTTTTATAGAATAAAATAACTGTTGCTTGTAATAATTTATTAGTTATAATATATTATAAACTATTTTATATAAAGGAGCATTGTATGAATTTAAATGAAATGAAAAAAGTATTATCAATTGACAATATTGAGATACAGGCAGAATTTAATAGTAAGACAGAGTTCATTGAGCATGTAGCAGAAAAATTAACACAACAAGGTATTTGTACTAATAAGGATCAGTTTATTAAAGATATACTAGAAAGAGAAAGAGCAGGAACAGATCTTGAGGAAGGAATTGCCATACCTCATGCTAAAAGTAAAACAATTACAAAAACCATAATTTATGCAAGTACCTTAAAAAAATCTTGGGAAAACAGCCAAGATGGAGAACCTATTAAAATAGTTTTTCTTCTAGCAATCCCAAAAAATGCTCCAGACGAGCATATCAAAATCCTCAATATGATCTCTACAGCTTTTTTAGAGGAGGGTTTAATTCAAAAACTAAGCAATGCATCTAGTCCTTCAGATTTCTTTACAATTTTAACTACTGTTAAAAAAAATACAGAATCTTTTGATTCTACCTTCCCTGAAATTTTAGCTGTTACTGCATGCCCTGTTGGGGTTGCACATACTTATGTTGCTGCAGAAAAATTAAAAAAAGCTGCAGAAAAATTAGGTGTTTCTATTAAGGTAGAAACTAATGGTTCTATTGGAGTTGAAAATGCCTTATCAACAGACGAAATAAAACATGCTCGTGCTATTATTCTTGCTTGTGATATTAAGCTTGATACAAATCGTTTTACTGGAAAAGCTCTTATTGATACGCGTGTCTCAGCAGCTTTAGAAAATCCTGAGAAATTAATTCAAGATGCATTAAATTCAAAAAACATCCATCAATCTTCTTCATCAATTATTGATACTCAACATTCAAACACTAAGAAAACACCTTTTTACCAATATTTAATGGGTGGTGTTAGTGCTATTATTCCTGTAGTAGTAGTTGGTGGTGTGTATATCGCCTTAGCAATTGCAATGTCTGGAGTAAAATCAGGTACAGGTATTGAAATAACAAATCCACTTTTGCAAAAAATGGAACAGATCGGAGGATTGGCTTTTGGGTTGATGATACCTATCCTATCTGGATTCATCGCACAAAATATTGCTGATAGACCAGGATTAATTCCAGGTTTTATTGGAGGTGCTCTTGCGGCTCAATTAGGAACAGGATTTTTAGGAGGGATTGTCTCAGGTTTTCTAGCAGGTTATATAGCAAAACAGCTCGGAGCAATCAAATTACCAACAGCATTAAAAGCAATTCTCCCTATTTTTATTATTCCTTTATTTGGAACGGCTCTTACAGCTATCGTCTTATATATTATTGGAGCTCCTATTAAAGGATTTATGGATGGACTTACTTTGTTCTTACAAAATATGAGCTCTAGTGCTATTATTTTAGGTGCTATTATTGGAGCAATGATTACTTTTGATATGGGTGGTCCTGTTAATAAAGTAGCATTTCTTTTTGGTGTATCTATGATCCAATCAGGTGTTCCTCAGGTTATGGGAATGGTAGCTGTCGCAGTCTGTACTCCTCCTTTGGGTGTATGGCTTGCAACAAAAATAAAACCTTCTCTTTTTAATAATGAAGAACGAGAAGCTGGCAATGCAGCTTTTCTTATGGGAATGATAGGGATCACAGAGGGTGCTATTCCTTTTGCCGTAGCTAATCCACTTCGTGTAATTCCTTCCTTGATGGGTGGTGGTATTGTTGGAAGCATGATTGCTGCTGCACTAAAAGTAGCAAACCATGCACCACACGGTGGTCCTATCGTACTCCCTGTTATTGATCATAAAATCGGATTTATTATTGCTGTTCTTATAGGATCAATAATCACGGCACTTACTTTAGTTACTCTTTTATCTATAGAAAAGAAAAATTCTTCTCTATAAATAAAATAAAAATCCCCCATATATGGGGGATTTTTATTTTATTTAGTGATTTAATAGCTATAGGATCTGCATAAGATAATTATTTTGAATCATTTTGTTCAGAAATACTATAATTTTTAGAAATAAGTTTTTTATTATTCTGATAAATATTTTTCATAGCTAATAATATTTGCAATCTGTAACATCACTCCTATCCCAAGAGCATCTTCATCAATATCAAAGTGTTCATTATGACCAGTATGAATAATTCCTTTTTTTTTATTAGCTGTGCCAAGATAAAAAAAAGCTCCTTCACATTTTTCTAAATAATAAGCAAAATCTTCAACCCCCATATTAGGGTGAGCTTTCATAATAACATTTTGAGAACCTAAAAGTTTTTTACCATTTATAATAATATGATCTACTGCTTTATCATGATTGATTAAAGAAGTATAGCCATGTATTCGTGTATATTTAGCACTTCCACCAAAAGCGAGCGCTGTTTGTTGAGTTATCTCTTCTACTCTTTG
>JBOFDR010000118.1:0-1605 GCA_051647205.1 Brevinema sp.
AGGATTGATATAATCAACACCCGAAAATAAGATAAGAAATCCAGTAATAGAACAGATTAAGATCGTATCAAAAAAAACACCAAATGCTTGGATAAGACCTTGTTTAACAGGGTGAGAGGTAGTGGCCGTTGCTGCAACGTTAGGTGCGGAACCTATACCTGCTTCATTAGAAAAAAGACCTCTTTTAATTCCTGTGATTAATGTTCCCATAAAGGTACCTACACCAATTTGTTTTAATCCAAAAGCATTTGAGAAGATTACATTAATAATCTCTGGTAATTTTTCAATATTTAAGAAAATAATTACTGAACTTAATCCAATATATAGTAGAGACATAAATGGTACTAAGAGCGCTGTTACTTTAGCAATAGTAGGAAGTCCTTTAAATATAAAAACAGCTGTCATAACAGAGAGTGCAATTCCAACCCGAAAAGGGTTGATTGTAAAAGTATGAGAAAAAGATTGTGCAATAGTATTTGATTGAACTGCATTGAATGAAAATCCAAATACTAAAATTAACATAATAGCAAAAACTTTAGAAAGCCATTTTAGTGATAATCCTTGCTCGATATAGTAGGCAGGCCCACCTTTGTACAACGAAGATCTATTGTCATTGTCAGGATTTTCTACTTTATATACTTGTGCTAAGGTAGATTCTGCAAAAGATAGCGCTCCCCCTAATAGGGCTGTAACCCACATCCAAAATAAAGCTCCAGGCCCACCAGCTGTAACGGCAATGGTAACACCTGCCAAATTTCCAGTACCTACACGAGAAGCGGTACTGATAGCAAATGCTTGAAAAGAAGATATATTTTTTATTTGTGTTTTATTTTTTGAAGAATCTTCATCTTTAACTAGATATTTTATCATTGATCTAAGATCAAATTGAATTCCTTTTAATAGAATTGTATAGTATATCCCTGAAACACACAGAAGTATTACGAGTATATATGTGTATACAAAATTATTAAGATGATTTAGTAATGCTAATATTGTTATAGTCATTATTCTTCCTTACTACTGTTTCTTTACTATTGTTTCTTTTGATTTTCTTATTAAATTTTATATTTGTAGATATAGAGTTTAAAGAATTTTATATTAAAAGTCAATCTATGGTCTTATAAGTGTTTTTATAAATATTTATTTATATTTATATCTACACTGTTACCATAAAGTAAAGAATATTTAAGATAAGAAAAACACCCTTCAAAAATAGGAGGGTGTTTTTGATTAAACAATATTAATAAAAACTGGATGTATTATAGGGAAACAATTGCTTCGATTTCAACGAGCACATCTTTTGGAAGTCTTGCTACTTCTACACACGCACGTACTGGGAAATCTCCACTAAAATAGGAACCATAAACTTCATTAATTTTAGCGAAGTCATCCATATTTTTGATGAATAGGCCACAACGGATTATTTTGGACATGTCGGAACCTGCTTCTGAAATGATAGCTTTAAGATTTTCCATACATTGTTTAGTTTGATCGGAGACATTCATAGGGATAGAGTTATCAGTTGGGTTGACAGGAATTTGACCTGAGATAAAGAGCATATTGTTAGCAATGATAGCTTGTGAGTAAGGGCCGATTGCTGAAGGT
>JBOFDR010000119.1:0-3159 GCA_051647205.1 Brevinema sp.
ATAAATGCAACTGTTTTCACAATATGACCTCTATAATAAAATTATGAATTATATTATACTATGATATATTATTTTTATCAAAATATTTAATATGTCTTGTTTATTTTAAAAAAATATATTATAATATATATATAATAAAAAGGAGATATCATGAGATCTATATCTTTATTATTGTTATTTTTAACACAATGTGAACTTTTTACAACAAAAAATGGTTCAGAAAATCTTGGAACAGTTCCTACATTACAAGGGTTTTATGATATGCTTCCTACAACAAAAAAAGTATTTGCAGGTTATGAAACTTCTTTTAATCCTGCAACTCAATTTTTTACTTATAAGTATTCTTTACAAACTACAGTTCTTCAATTTGTAGAGATATTAGATACTAATAAGGCTTTAGCTATTATTATTGACGATACTATTGCTTCACGACAGTCAAAAGCTATTGTATTAACAGTAGAAAAAGTAATGTTTAGACCTAAAAATGATTACAGGATCAAAGTCACTCCCGAGGTAGGAACTGTTACAGAAGCTCTTCGTTATGATCGTAACTATAATACTCACAGATATTTACGATAATATATTAATATAAAAAATAAAAAAGCTCCTAAATAAAGGAGCTTTTTTATTTTTCTTAAATTTCTGGATTACTTATTTTTTGTAATAAAATTTTATCTTCCTCAAATAGATGTAAGAAAAGTTTATCTTTACCAATAGTATTTTCTAATCTTAATAATGTTATTTTCATTTTGATAAAATCTGAGATACTTTCAACTTGAACAGGTCGTGAGCTTTGACATGCTTTCCCAGCATCCATATCTGCTATAAGCGAGTACTTGGAATCAACAACAATAAGGATACGTTCATCAGGAATCATTGGGTTTTTGATATGTACATCAATATTATGTGAGTAAAGATCAGAGCTAGGTAAATGTAATGTGCGATATGAGTAGCCAATAACTTTTATTCCAGAAGCTACTTTTTTAGAAAAAATATCTTTAAAGTGAAAAGCATATTCATCATTATTACAATAAAATAATATCTGATAATGTGCTTTAAGAAGAATTGCTTGGATATTTTTTAAAATAGCATCTTTATTATATATTGTCCAAAAATCATCATTTTCTAGTTCTTCTTGATTTGAATCTGATAATTTATCTACTAAATAAGATCGAGCATCGATGAATCGTTTTTCGAGAGTTGCTAAAAAAGTATCAGGGGATACTGGGCTGTATTGCTCAGGAGAGCTTTTTACAATACGAACACCACCTTTTTCGACTAATCTAGTAAGCATTTCATAAACAATAGGTCGTAAAATCCCACTATCTTTAGCTAGTTTATAACCTGTCACAGGATGATTTTTAAGCAGAGCAATATAGACGGAGGCTTCATTCCGACTGAGTCCGAGTTCCTCAAAGCGATCGATGAATGTTGAAGAAGAGTGATCAAGCATATCTGCCTCTAATATAAATTTATTAGTTTCTATTAAAAATTCCTTGACCACCACCAATAACATGCATCATATTTGATCCAATATCGATGACAATCTGTGTGCCAAATAATTCAGAATCTTCTTGAACAATACGAGGATTTCCATACATGTTAACAATATTGGAATTCCCATCATATACTGCCCATCGTGAGTAGGAGCGTTGTATTTCTGTTTTATCTTCTCTATGTTGAATACTAATCACATTTCCAAGAAGATTTCCAATTTTTGTAGGACGTGTGTATTCGATAACATTTGCAAAAGATATTGTCCTATCTTCTGTAAAATATAGAGCAGGATTTTCTGTTGCTCTGAATAATTCTTGGGCATGATTATAGGTTAAAATCTCTGAACAAAGAGTAAACTTATCAACAGTATTAACAATTTTTACATTTCCAGAAGCAGTGTAAGAAGAAAGATTGCCATTTTTAAATCGAACATCTAAACTATCGGTTGTTAATTTTTGATCGTCAGATATTGATTGAACAATTCCTGTAATGAGCATCCGATCTTCTTTGGACCATATTTGAGCTTCTTTTCCTGTAATATAAGTAGTTCCATCATCAATCTCTATATTTCCTTGAACATGAATATAGGAATTATTTGGGTAGATAGTAATAATTTTTCCTTGTATACGGCTAGAAATATTGTTGTCTTGAGCAAGTAAAATCTCAGGTGTTTGACGAAGAACAATTTTATTTAGATTAACAAAATAAGTACCTTCTTCAGCAGAAATAAACATTGTATTATTAGGATCTGCAAATCGAAGATTTCCATTTGCATAGCCGATACGAAGTGCTTCATCGTAAATAATATAATCAGCCGTAAAAACAATTCCTAGTTGACGAAGTGTAGGTCTTCTATTATTTGCACTTTTTAAGTATATTTTTTTTTCAATAGTACGAAAGATAGATTTTCCAGAAGTAATAGCAATAGGTGGAGAGTAGTTAGTTTTTGTAGTCTGAGATATAGCGATAGCAGGTAAAAGTAAAAGTGATATAACTATCCATTTTTTAACCATGATATAGCACTCGATTATTTATTATTAGGTGTTTCATCATTTTCCGGAACAGAATCGGAAATAATAGGTATGACTTGTTCTGTTGGTAGATCTGTTTTATTTGTTTCTTCTGATTTTTCTGTATCAATACGCCCAACGGAGTTATCCATTTCTACATTTTCTAATTTTGAATCAGATACCATATCATAACCAATAATTTTATACGATGGTCGAATATAGGTGACAAGCTTATTTGTTTCTGAGTAAAATAAATTTTCTTGTTGTTTCCAATACACTTTCTCTGTCAATAATTGACTTTGATTAGAAGAGTAAATTTGCACTTCTCCTTCGGCAATCATATTACCTGCAGATTGATCAACTTCACCTTTATTAGCAACAAGAACAGATTTGATCTGATTACTTTCTGAAAAAAAGGTCATTGTGAGATTATGCAAATATACTTTGTTGACATCTTCATAAACAGTGGCTTGAGCTGCTTTGACTTCCCATTCTCTATATCCACTTTTTTCTGTATAAGTATATAAGAAATTTTGCATGGATGCGGATGGAAGAACTCTTTTTATTCGATCATTTCTTCCCAATTTGATTCCACATGAAACAAAAAATATGAGCAGAATGATGATATATGAATTTTTCATACGCTAAAATT
>JBOFDR010000120.1:0-4147 GCA_051647205.1 Brevinema sp.
GAAGCAAACATTATCTACGACGAGCTATTAAAAGAAAATACATTATTAAAACTAAGGTAAGAAAAATGACAAAAAGACATCAAGAGTTTTGTAAAAAAGCAGAAGCACTCGGATATGAAGTGCGAGAGTATAATGGAAGAAATTTTCATACAGGATATGGGATCGTTGTAGATAACGTAATGGATATAATAGCAGATCTTGGTATGAAAGGGCTTATGTGGGATAACATGGGACTACAATTTATTCTTTATATTTAGGATAGAACAATGCTAGATACCCAAATCAAAAAAGTCTCTGAGAGACAAGATGAGATCATAAAAAGCCTCGCAAGATGTGCCGAGGCACTCGCACTATGTGAGAAACACGTAGATGATATTAATAAAATTCTAAATATACAGGTAAGGAAATGAAAGCAGTTTTTTATAACAACTTTAATGTTGTTTGGTATTTTCATACAGGACGACAAAAAAAAGAAACATTAATATATCCTATCTCAGTAACATTAGGTGCTGTCATTAAACATTGCAAACAAAGAGCAGGTATCAAAGGATTTTATGTTGAACCCATTAAGCAAGATAAAAAGGAGTTTTTAAGTGTATAAAACGAAGATTTTAAGACTTATTAAAAGACAGATCAAAAAATATGAATCTTTATTGAATAAGCATTCAAAAAATACGGAAGTAAGGATTCATGGACGAACGCTAAGCGATTGAATTCTGTTATCAAAAATCACAGAATTAGAGATATTAATAGAAGAAGTTGAGAGATTAGTAGAAGTTAATAAATAACATATTCCCCAAAGGCATACGTTAAGGTTCGAGTCCTTGAGGGGTGAATAAAAACAGGGACATAGAGTGACTAGATTTTTATTCACATCAAATAACGTAAGTTATGAGATGTTTCTGAATAAGAGTAAAACATAAATAGGTTGATAGAGGGGACAAAAGATGCTTACACCGAATACCATAACAAAACTAAAAAAGCTAGAGATTGACTTAGAAATTTCTTTAAGGGATGAACTGAATACTGAAAATATCATCAAAATAGCCTTAGAAAAAACTCTTGAAATGAACTCTCAAGGGATCATTGATGATAGTGAACAAAGAGAAATTCTCAGAATATTAAGAAGTATTATTCAAGAAGAAGATATGTTTGCCAAGATTATGCTGGGCAACTGTGTAAAAATGCTCGATCAAATTAATGACTTCGCCAAGAGAATGGAGCTGTTAAGATAATGTTTATTAATAACATAGACCTTGAAGGTACGGTTGTTAATTGGTCGGTAGAAATACCTGTCAAAACGCCTTTATATTTTTGTCATTTTCATAGCCAAAATCAAGAGTTCAAAATACTAGTTCCTAGGGTTCTTTACCCTAAAGTACATTCTTACATAAAACTAGGAAAATCATATAAATTCAAATGTAAAAAATACAACAAGAATAACGAAATTCGATATAAATGGGTCGGCATTCTATGAGAGAAAAATATTATACAGCCAAAGATCTCGCTAAGTTTTTAGATGTAAGTGATCGGAGAATTCGTCAAATATCTGAAGATGAAGCTTGGGACTTTAAGATTGTAAAGAAAGCAAAAACTAGAGAAAAACGATATGCTTTTTCTTTACTACCTATAGCGATCCAAACAAAGATCCTTAGTTCTCAAACTACCGATATAGCCAATCTTGAAGATAGCCCACTTAATAGACTTACACTTGCACCATATAATAGAGTGATCGCAGAGGCTCGACTCACAGCAATTGAGTTATTCAAAAAGTTTCATCTTGAAAAGGGTGGCACTAAGGATAAAGCTTTAGATTTCTTTATTAATCAATGGTCAGAGATTGCTTCATCAAAAACATTAGAGTCTATTCCTTCACTCAAAAAAAGATCCTATTACATGTGGGAGTCAGCATTAAGCAAAGGTGGTATTATTGCCCTTGCTCCTGAATACGGAAAAAGAAAAGGTATCACAAAATTACCTCCTCAATTTCACGACATTGTTTTAAAAGCATATCTTAGTCAAAATCAACGATCTGCACGCAGTATCCATGGTCATATTATTCATCAAGCTGCATTAGAAGAATTAGGCGAAGATGCTTGGGATCTAAAAGCACTTGCTTATAAAAAAAGAGAATTATCAAACGTTTTAACAGAATTTGTCATTAATAATTTTATAAAAAATCAAACAAGCACAGGTCTTAGATCTGCTGCAAGAGGTCAACGATCTGAACAAGATCGTATCCTCGGACATATTGCAAGAGATAGATCCTTGCTAGTTTCCAATCAAATATGGGTCTCAGATGGACACGATGCTAATACTTTTGTTATTGGAGAAAGTGGAAAGCCAGTACGCCCTGTTATTGTCGCTTGGATGGATGAGAAGTCTCGTATGATCATGGGCTGGAGTATTGACACGACAGAGAATACAGATCTGATTATTGACTCCCTTGCGAATGCCGTAGAAAATTACGGTATCCCTCAAGAAGTATATATCGACAACGGTAAAGCCTACATCAATAAAAGAACCACTTCAGATGAAGAAGAAAAATTCATCGTAGAAAAACGATTTACAACATACCAAATGCTAGACTGTACCGTGCGAAGAGCTCGCCCTTATAATGGACGAGAAAAAAGTATCGAACGCTTTTGGGGAAGACTAGATAATGACTTTTCAAAATATCTAAGAGGTTACACAGGTAAAGATATTTTATCCAAACCAAAGAAAACAGAACTTGATATCAAACATGGTCGCCTGATCACGATTGATGAGTATAAAGAATTTCTTGAACAATGGCTTAACAAGTATAACTCATACCCTCACACAGGCGAAGGTATGAACGGAAGATCTCCTTATGAGGTCTATCAAGAGAATCTTGATGCTACTTTAATAAGGCATGCAGATCCTGAATTATTGGCTCAGATGAGACTTGTTTATATGAATGATCTTAGATCGATCACAGCAGGTGGAAAGATCAGAGCAAGGAATATCACTTATATCGCTCCTGAGCTTATTGCCCATATTGGCGATAAGGTTAAGGTGGGACTTGATCCTCACAATCTCGATCGAGCTTATATATTCTTAAATGAAAAACTACTATGCATTGCCGAAAACGAGATTCGAGCTGACTACGATCCAAACAGCCCAAAAACACAAAAAGCGTTCAGACAACAGTCCAAAACCAAAGGAGCTATCAAGAAGCTTCATAAGAAGATTGTTGATGTTCAGAAAAAAGATTCTGCAATATTGCTCGCTGAAAAAACAAAAGCCTTAGAATCAAAAACACCTTTGATCGCTAAAGAAATCGAAGAGCCATTTGATAGATATGGGCATTATGTAAAATAGTTATAACTATAATAAATACCAAGAAAGAGAGGGGTAAAAATGGAAAACAGAATATTAGCCATACAGACCTATTTGGAAGAATCAGGCGAGAGTCAATCAAAACTATCACACAGATCAGGCTTGTCACCAACAGTTGTAAACCAAGTCTTAAAAGGCACTTACAAAGGAAATATTGAAAGCTGCTTAACCAAGATTGAAGAAGCGATCCAACACAGTAAAGACAAAGAAGCTGTTAGTTTCAAAGCTCCTGAGTTTCTTAACACTTCTATTGCTAGCAAAATTCAAGGTGCTTTATCAGAAGCACAATCCGTATCTATTCCAAGGATCCTTGTTTTATACGGAGATAGTGGTATCGGTAAAACGCACACGATCACCGAGTATGTTAAAGAAAATTCAACAGCAACGATGATAGAGATAAGACCAGACTTCACGATCAAAGCTGTATTACAGACGATTGCTCAAGAGATTGGCGTATCTCACTTAGGTTCAAACTTTGATGTTACCAACCGTATCATCAGTAAATTAAAAGGTTCAAATAGAATGATCGTTTTGATGAGGCTGAGTATTTATCAGCTCGTAGTCTTGACATCATAAGACGGATCTACGATAAAGCACAGATTCCTATCGTGCTTGTCGGTATGCCAAATCTATTTCACAATATCAAATCCTTACGAAAAGGCTTTGAACAGATCGCGAATCATATGGTGTCTTATAACCTAGGCACGCCAAATAAAAAAGATCTTGAAAAGATCATCACAAAATGTATTCCTAGTGCTGATGACTCAATCGCATCTGCTTTTATTGA
>JBOFDR010000121.1:0-6557 GCA_051647205.1 Brevinema sp.
GCGAATAAAAAAAATTATATTATTAGTTTTGGATTTGATTTTAATAGATCTGTTATTCCACATTCTTCTACTTCTATATCAGAAGATGGGTTAGAAGTAAGTATCAGCCATAGAATTTTTACATTAGAGATAGGAGGGCATTTAGGTTTTGGACAACTATTTCTTGTAGGAGAAAAAAGTAAAGATCAGCTCCATATTGGATATCTTTTAGAATTTAGTGCCGGATATGTTACAGAACCTCAATATAATCGCCGTTACTATATTGGTTTGAATCCTCAAATGCTTATCGAATACAATATGCTCTTATTTAGTCTTGGTTTATATGTAGATACTTCTTTATTTGTCTCTGTACATGTAGGATTTGGATTTATATTGAAATAATTCACTTTATGTTTATCAATAACATCATTACAATATAAATATTAAACTCAAAAACACCCCGATAATGGGGTGTTTTTATTTATATATCTAATAAGTAAATAATATAAAGTGTAGTCAAAAATATAATAAACAGATTTAAGAAACATTTAAAAGATAAAATATAAAGACAAAAATAGGAGTAGACATGAAAAAAATATTGATATTATTATATTTGATAAATCTTACTCAAATAACTTTTGGTACAGAAAATAGTAAATTTAATCGCTTTGGGATGGGGATACTTTCTGGAGGGGTGGGTCTTGGATTGCATGTAAACATTTTCCCACTATCATTTTATATTGCTAATGAAAAAAATCAAATCATTAGTTTTGGTGTCGATTTTAATTTTAGTGTTGCAAATCAGGCTATTTTAATAAATAAGATTATTTCTACTCAGAGTTTTAATAGCGACGTTGCTTCTATTAGCTATGATAAAATAGAAGCTATGACTTCTAGTTTTAGCCAAAAAACATCCTCAACGATTTTACAAAGCTTTGGGATTGGAGCTCATATAGGTTACGGAAAATTATTTCCATCAAAGAACCATACAACACTTCATTATGGGTATCTTTTTGATTTTAGTACAGGTTATACAAAGAATGCTGTTCACAATCTCCCATTTTATATTGGATTTAGTCCTCAATTTATCCTTGAAATAGATATGTTTCTATTCTCTATCGGTGTTTATGCAGATACCTCATTAACAATAACTACGACGATGACTATTGGATTTTTATTAAAATAATATAATCAGAATACTCATATTAAAATCAAAAACACCCTAATAATAGAGTGTTTTTATTTAAAAATTACTCATCTCTTTTTAAGACTTCGATAAAGGCTTCTTGAGGGATATTCACGCTTCCAATCATTTTCATCCGTTTTTTCCCTTCTTTTTGCTTATCAAGAAGTTTTCGTTTTCTAGAAATATCACCACCATAACATTTTGCTGTTACGTCTTTACGCATAGCTGAAATATTTTCACGAGCAACAATATTTGATCCAATAGCTGCTTGAAGAGCAATTTGGAACATATGTTTAGGAATCAATTCACGAAGTTTTTTGACAATTACCGTGCCTCTAGAACGAACATTTTCTGCAAAGACCATCTGAGCCAAAGCATCAACGGGATTTCCACCAACTAAAATATCCATACGGACTACCTTACTTGTACGAAACTCTAAAAATTCATAATCAAAAGAAGCATAGCCTCTTGAAAAACTTTTTAGTTTGTCAAAAAAATCATAAATAATTTCTGCCAAAGGAAGCTCACAATCTATTTGTACTCTTTTTGTATCAATATAAGTAAGATTTTTTTGAATACCTCGTCTTTCTTGAACAAGATTTAATAAAGTCCCCATATATTCGTTAGGGGTAATAATACTTGCTTTTACAAATGGTTCTTCGACAAAATTAATCTGGGATGGATCTGGATATTCAGTAGCATTTTCAATTAAGAATGGTTCACCTTTAGTAGGATGGATACGATATTCCACCGACGGAACAGTAGAAATAATAAACATATCATGTTCTTTTTCAAGACGTTCTCTGATAATTTCAAGGTGTAAAAGCCCTAAAAATCCACATTTGAAACCCATTCCAAGAGCGCCAGAATTCCATTTTTCAAAACGTAAAGATGCATCTGTTAGTTTTAATTTTTGTAACGCTTGCTCTAGATCTGCAAAATCTTCACCGTCTCCAGGAAATAGTCCTGCAAAGACAAAAGCTTGAGGCTCTTTATATCCCGCAAGAGGCTCTTTACAAGGATTTGATGCTAAGGTAATCGTATCACCAATTTTAATATCTTCTAAACTTTTAATTTGTGCAGAAATATAAGCAACATCCCCAGCAACAAGCATATTTTTTGGGTTAAACGCAATCTGCATAAGACCAATTTCATCAGCTGTATATTTGGAATTACTATTCATAAAAAGAATTTCTTGACCTTTTTTGAGGTTTCCCTGCACGATTCGTACTTTTACAATAACACCACGATACATATCATAATAAGCATCATAGACTAGTGCTTTTAAATGATCATTCTCATCACCTTTCGGTGACGGTATGCGTTCAACAATTGCCTCAAAAAGATCATCCATTCCTAACCCAGTTTTTGCAGAAACACAGATCGCTTCTAAAGGATCTAATCCAAGATCTTTTTCAATTTGTTCTAAAATCTCATCAACACGTGCATTAGGAAGATCAATTTTATTTAGAACAGGTATAATTTCAAGGTCATGTTCGACAGCCTGATAAAAGGTAGAGAGAGTCTGAGCTTGAATGCCTTGTGTCGCATCAACCAACAGTACAGCACCCTCACAAGCCGCAAGGCTACGTGATACTTCGTACGAAAAATCAACATGTCCAGGAGTATCAATAAGATTTAATTGATATTCTTTTCCATCTTTTTTGGATTTATAAGGAGCAGAAACAGTTTGAGCCTTAACTGTGATTCCATGTTCTTTTTCAACTTCCATCGAATCAAGAACTTGAGAACCAGATTTATTAGGATCCATCAACCCTGTTAACTCTAACATTCTGTCAGCTAATGTAGATTTACCATGATCAATATGTGCGATGATACAAAAATTTCTAAGATTTGCTTGGTAAGACATTAATAAGTATCTCCTGAAAATAATTACACATATTATGAATGAAATTACGCTCGATGTCAATCATTACTCAAAAATAAAAGCACCCTTATGGATGCTTTTACTTATTTTTATAAAGATAATATTTCTTTTACAACTGTTCTAAAATCTATTTTTGGACACATATAAATATAATCAATACATGCATCACTAGCTCCTTTCTTATCATACAGCTCATGATCACCTACAAATACAGTTTTTGAACAAGAAACTTCTAAACGATCTAAAACCCGATTAAAAATTGATAAATGTGGTTTAGAAAAACCAAATTCATCAGAAAAAACAAGATCATCAAATAAATAATATATCCCTTCTTCATAAAGATAAAATCGAAGAGCATCCCCAGGAGTAAAAGCTGTATTAGAAATAAGAGCAATTTTTTTGCCAGATTCTTTAATTTCTTGGAGTCCTTTTTTAATATGGGGTAGTAATTGAGGTGGAATATGTAAGCTCGCAAAAGCCCAAATATCATAGACTTTTTTTAAATGAGTGATATTGGTTAGAGATAGTTTTGCACAAAAATAACGTACTAATTCAAAAATACTATAACTAAAATAAGAGTCATATAGAGATTGAGTAGAATATTCAATAGTCTCATCAAAAGCTTCAATCACTTGCTTAAATCTAATAGGAAGTCCTTCTTTTTCTAAAAAGCTCCACACTGCATCAATACAATATTTTTTTCGTTCTATAATAGCTTGATCAACAATTAAGGTGTTATAAAAATCAAAGATTACTAAATTTTTAGCCATAGAGATTTCCTTAAGATTAGAGTAGAACTAATGACTCAGACTTTGAGAAATAAGCTCTTTCCATTGTTTTGCTTTACTTATCAATTTACTATTAGGATAATCTTCGATAAGCAATCTGAAATAACCCATTGCTTGCTCATGATTATTTTTTTCAAAAGAGATCTGTCCAAGCATAAATAGTGCTTCAGGATTATAAGTAGTATCAATATTTTCAATAATTGCTGATAAAAATCTCGTAGCACGATCAAAATCCCTTTTATCATAAAGTATTTTTGAAATTTCTAATCGAGCTAAGTCAGCATCTTTTGAGGTAGGGTAAAGATGTATAATTTTTCCTAGAGAACGTTCCGCATTTTCAAAATACCCACGAGCTATTAGTGATTTTGAATAAGAATATATCTGCTCTAAAAATTTCATTCGGGCGTATTGATAGTTTTTAGAAGTAGGGTATTGCTCTAAGAAGTTTTGTAAAGCATTGATTGTTTCGGGAGGCATAATTTGGGAGGCATATACGTCTGCTCTTCCAAGAGCTCCATCTTCACCAATAACATTGTTAAAATAAGATAATGAGGATTGAAAATCGCCTTTGTGCAAAAATAAATATCCAAGATAAAAGGCTAGTTTTGATTTAACAGGCTCCGCTGCTTTGAAGTATGCTTGTTCCAAAAATGACTGGATGTAACTATCATACTGCTTTCTTTTTCGTGCAATCTCACCT
Organism: Brevinema sp.; assembly: GCA_051647205.1. Taxonomy (GTDB): domain Bacteria; phylum Spirochaetota; class Brevinematia; order Brevinematales; family Brevinemataceae; genus Brevinema_A. Next base: position 4,542 of record JBOFDR010000121.1, read on the forward strand.
AATAAGAGAACAGCCTCTGAATAATCTTTATTAGAAATATTCTCAGACGATAAAACTTTTTGAATATAGTTCATTGCACCTGTATAGTCTGATTTATCGTTCATAATTTTCGCACCAACAATTCGAACAGTATTTTGAAGATCACTCGTAGGAAAATCTACAATAAAATCAGTAATTAATTTAGATGCTAGAGTAGTATCACCAAGTTCATAAGCAACAAAAATTTTATCAACTTCTTTTTGATCAGCTTCAGCAAAAGATGTCAGCTTATTTTTATATGTTGTTGCAGACATCGTAGAAGCTGATTCATGTGTACGATTTTGATGATATTTTGGCTCAATAACAGGAGATTCAAAAATAGGTTGGGGATCATAAATTGATTGTTTCATATTAGAAAAACTTGTTCTAATATCTCGGTAAAAAAATAAGATCAAAAATACAATTGAGGACATTACTAGTACAGACATTGCAATGGAAGCAATCATTTTATTTAAAAAACGATCAAATTGACTAATAGATATATCTCTTCTCATTTTATCCTCTTTACTAAGAAAGATTTTTTAATTTTGAACAATCTTACGACCAATAAGCTTTTCGGCAGCTAAATCTACCCACTGTTTTGATTGAGGAATTCCCATTTTGTAGGCAACAATAAAAACAGAGAAAGCATATTGGTAAGCTTCTAATTCATAATAACTACGTCCTAATAAAAGGATTGATACGTTATCATTAGGGATAAAACTATGTAAAAATAATGCTTCATCATATCGTCCATCATTAAACGCTCGAGATGCTTCTTTAATCGCAACATTAGCTGACGGTCTTAACCATTTATTTTTAAAAGTATAATATTTATCTTCACCTAAAATCTGCATAATTTGCTGACGCCAAATATTATTTTGCTCCAACCAAATTTCCCGATTATTTTTCTTCCAAATTTCTTTATCAGAAAGCCATGTTTCTTTAGGAAGATCTTCAAGAGTAGGAACTTTTTCTACGCTTACATTTTGGTAATATTTTTGCATATTTTGAATTCGCTCTTCGGATCTAATCATTGTAGGAAGTTGTGCGAAGATATTGTTTGTCCAAGAAAAATCATTGATCTGACGATAAGCCATTTCTTCTACTAAAGTTTCTGACGGTGATGAGGATTTTGAGGAATCTGATCTAAAATCCGCTAAATTAGTAGGAGTAATATTGTTAGGGTTAATTGTATGAAAGCGACTAGTAAGATTAGCAGCAACTTTTTGAGTCTTAGCATTATCAAAACGTTCTTTATAGAAATTAATCTTTATTTGGTAATTAAAAATCTTATTTTTCAAAAAGATATCTAACTCTTCTTTTTCTAATGATTTAATATAATCAAGTTTCTCTCTCAATGTCCCTTCACGAGATTTTCTCTTATGATTTTCTGCATTGATCTGAGATTTGATTTGAAAATGTTCCAAATTAATTTCATCTCTATGCTTATAGTATTCTGAAACCCTTTCCTTCAAGAGATTTAAAGGTGTTTTATAAGCTAGTAATAACTTATCTTCCATGCGACGGTAGAGCGTGATTTTATTAGAAAGATCGCTCATTTGTTTTAAAAATTTACGATGAACAAGTCCTTCATTAGTAAGAAATTCTTGCTCTGCACGAAGCTGTTTATCTAAAGTACGACTTCTTATTAAAAATAGTTCTTGCTTTGTTTGTCCCAAAAACTGAGCTACATCGTGTTCTACACCAGAAAGACCTAGTTTAGGAGTAGATATCTGTGAAAAATCAAAGCTAACTAAGTCACTTGGAGGAGTGCTAGTATTGCTTGCAGAAATGTTGTTTGTATCACTACTTAAAAAAGGTGTAAGCTCTACTGTTTTGAGATTTGCAGCTTCTTCCTCAGTCAAAGGACTGTGATTAGTGTTAGTTGAGCTATCTTCTTTATTAGTACGATAAATAGGTAGTACTTCAAGATTCATTAAAGTCTGTTGGACAGCTCTTTGGATATCTTCATCAGAAAGATCTTCTGATCTTTTT
>JBOFDR010000122.1:0-3338 GCA_051647205.1 Brevinema sp.
AGGATATCACTAGCACCAATGATATTACCATTTTTATGGTAAGCAATAACTCGATAATAGAGAGGTTGACCTAAGATAGCAGAGTCATCAAGATAAGAATCTTTGATAAGATCGTTTTTGAGCAAATAAGATAAGGAAGGTGTATTTAATACTTTGGGATTATTAGATCGTAAAATAGAATAGTGACTAAACTCCCAATATGTTTCCCAAAATAATAAAACACCTTTACTACAGGTTTCGTTAGCTATAGAAGCTTTGATATGAACAATATCTTTTGTTTCTTCAAGATAAGTTTTAGAACAAGATAGAAAAAATAATGAAGATATTAATAATAGTTTTTTCATTATTGCTCCCTCAAAAATTAGTAAAATATATTCTTTGTGATAAACAATAAAGTTGCAGAAAAGATATATTTTATACTATAATATATGTAAGACAGATGAATGAGTTACAAAGTATATCTATATAGATAGATATATCTAAGTATAGGATAAAATAAATAAAAAGTCAACTCATGAATTCTATTATTTTCATAGTCAGTATTAACAAATATTAAGGAATAAGCGTGATGCGCTATATCAACAATACAAATCTTTGTCATATTGGGAGAATTTTATTTATCTATCTAGGTGGAGTGATTAATATTAGATCTATATCTAACTGTACTTCAAGACTTCGCTTAGAAATTGCTGATCAAGAACTTACAGCTAGTGATAAGATGATTTTAGCCTTGCAAAGTAAAGGTGTCATTCGATTTGGAAATGATATTCATATTATTTTTAATCATCAAGCCCCATTTCTACAAACAAAATTAATGGCTATACATTTTGCATTTAAAGATAAAATATCACAAAACATCATTTTTTTAACTCAAAATAATATCTTAAAGTTTGAACAAAATAATCAAACGCTTACAATATCAATATCTAAAGATATACTATTAGAACAAAAATACTTGAAGATTTTAAAAGATCTCGGATGTAATGTCGAAAAAAAAATAAACACTCTTATTATTTCTGTTCCTGAAACATATAAGAGTGAATATCTAAAATATTGTATCAAATACTGGGAGCTGATTCAAAGCTATGTCATCACTGATTATATTGATGTTAACAATATTAAAAAGGTTGTTTACCATAAATCCTTATATCGTATTGTACTAAAAGAATTTGTTTCTTTTCCTTCGGAAGTATGGAAACATTATGGGATACAGAATATTTATTGTGATCCTAAAGAATGCGAAATTCAATTTTCTCATCATTCTAAAGAACTTTTAACACTTCTTCGTGAACATATTAATATGGAAGTAACTAAAATCTAAGAAGTTTTCAGAATTCAATTTGACAATTTATATAATAAGATTTATACTAATTATATAATATATAAACAGGAGCACCGTATGCATTATAAAGAACTCGGTTTCGTTAATTCAAAAGTTATGTTTGAAATTGCCGTCAAAGACAAATTTGCAGTACCTGCATTTAATTTTAATAACATGGAACAAATCCAAGCAATCGTGATGGCTTGTGTAGAATGTCAATCACCTGTAATTCTTCAAGTTTCCAAAGGTGCTCGTGCCTACGCAAATCCTATTCTTTTAGCATGGATGGGGCGTGGTGCTGTCGAAATGATGAAAGCTTATGCAAAAGAAAAAGGTGTAGGCGAAATTCCTATGGTATTACACCTTGATCACGGTGATACTTTTGAAACATGTAAAGATTGTATTGATACAGGGTTTTCTTCTGTAATGATCGACGGGTCACACCACTCTTATGATGATAATGTTACATTAAGTAAACAAGTCGTAGAATATGCTCATAAATACGATGTAACTGTTGAAGGAGAACTAGGAGTTCTAGCAGGAGTGGAAGATGAAGTTTCTTCTGATGAACACGTTTACACACAACCTGAAGAAGTTCAAGATTTTGTTTCTAAAACAGGCGTAGACTCTTTAGCTATTGCGATTGGAACATCTCACGGAGCATTCAAATTCAAACCAGGTCAAAAACCTCAAATTCGTATGGATATACTTAGCGAAATCGAAAAGAAAATCCCAGGATTTCCTATCGTTCTTCATGGATCATCTTCTGTTCCTCAAGATGCTGTGGCAATGATTAATAAATTTGGTGGAAAATTAGAAGATTCTATTGGTATTCCTGAAGACCAACTCCTCGAAGCTTCCCATTCTGCTGTATGTAAAATCAATATTGATTCAGACTCACGTCTTGTTATGACTGCTCAAATTCGCCGTGTCTTTGCTGAAAATCCAGGTGAATTTGATCCACGCAAATATTTAGCACCAGCTCGTGATGCAATGAAAGATCTTTATAAACACAAATGTGAAAAAGTTCTCAACTCTGCTGGAAAAGCACCTACCATTATGGCTACTCTAAATAAGTAAGTTAAATTAGAAAACACTCATTTTAATAATGAGTGTTTTTTAGTATTTATAATAAAAAAATTCGATTAATTGCACAGTATTTAACCATATCTTCTGTCCAAACCGAAACTTGAACTTCACCAATATGAATCTTTTCTAAGAAAAACATTGCTAGTCGTGATTGTCCTATCCCTCCACCAATGGATTGAGGGAGTAGTTCTGCAAAAATCATCTTATGAAAATCTTGGTTTCTTCTTTCTTCTTCTTGAACAATTTGTAATTGCTGATCAAGAATCTCCTTATTAACCCTGACTCCCATTACACATACACCCAGAACTGCATCTAAAGCTTCGTGATAAAAAATCATATCTCCATTTAAGTTCCAATCATCATAATCAGGTGCTCTTTCTGCATGAGCTTGTCCTGACTTAAGAGTATGTCCGATTCCTATAATAAAAACAGCTTTTGCAATTTGTACAATTTTTAACTCTCGTTCTTTTGGACTTAGGTTTGGGTACATATTTTCAAGCTCTTGTGTTGTTATAAAATAGATGTCATCAGGTAGTTTTTTTGATAAACGAGGGTATTCTTTGGTAATATAATTTTCTGTATCTTTTAGAGTTTGATAAATTTTTTTAACAAAAGATTCAAGAATTTCTCTACTACGTTCTTCTGAAGAAATTGTTACTTCCCAATCCCATTGATCAAAATAAATAGAATATAAGGCACTAGGAGAAATATTTGGTCGAATGGCATTCATATCAGCATAGATTCCATGATTTAGAGGAATTTCATACTTATAAAGTGCCATTCGTTTCCACTTAGCAAGTGATTGAACTACTTCCACCTGTTGATTTGTTATAGGAAGATCAAACGATACTGCTTTAGTACTAGTGCTAAGGGTATCATTTAATCCTGTATAAGATTCTAAAACTAATGGAGCTGATACTCTCTGTAT
>JBOFDR010000123.1:0-3553 GCA_051647205.1 Brevinema sp.
ACCCGAGAAAACTATCTTATTATTGAAAAAAATAATAAGTATCATTCTATTGTTGATTTTAGAGAAAATTCATTATTTTGGAAAGGGTTAAAAATCCATTATCATGGGGGAAATGAAGCTTATATTTCTTATGTTGAAAACACACCATCTAAAAAAAATAGGTATTTCAAAGTAGACTTATCTATAAATCAAAACATCGTCAATTCCACAATAGATTCACATTTTGAATATAATAAAGAAAAAAATATACATAATAGTTTGCAAATAAATAATGGAAAATTTTTGTATTTTTTTGTTAACAATAACAAAATACAGGCTATTGATCCTTCTGGAGCAATATACACGATTCGTGATGTTTTAGAAGAAGCTGAAAGTGTGCGCTTTTATAAAAATAATCATGCTAATTATATTTTTTCAGGACTAGAAAAATCAAATAGCACGTTTGAAATTCTTCGCACAGATTTTTCTACTAAACTTACAGAAGTAATCATAAAAGAAATCAAAGGTTCTTCACCATCAATTGTTCAGGATCATACAAGGCAATATTATATATCTTATATAAATAAAGATCAAAAAAGTATTGTAATATCAACAAAAGATTTCAAAACTTTTTATCTCATTGGGAAAGGTTATGCCTCTTCAAAATCAGTAAAAGAACTTCAAATTAACATCCTAGACAATCGTCCTGTTATTGCTTTTAAAGATAATAGCGATATGTTAAATATTTTAACTATGAAAGATGATATAAAATATCTTATTCCTCAGTTACAATATCTAGATCAATATCCTCAGGCAAAAATAGAGCTAGTACCAGATAAAATAAAACTTAATCGAAGTATTTCTATCAAAGGAGATAACTCGACAGGAATTGGACTCACCTATACATGGTTTGTATCATCTACAGATGTAACAATATCTGATAAAAACAAACACACAGTAGACATTAGTGTTAAAAGTACAGGAACACATAGAATAGGCTTAATAGTCGTAGATGTTTTTGGGAGAAGTACTACTGCTATCAAAAACATTATTGGTATTTAATCATTATAAAATACAACAAAGCCCCCTCTATTTCTAGAGGGGTACTTTATGAAAATAACTAGTTTTAATATTCTGCAAGAAATATATCTAAGACTTCATGACCCACCTTATTGATAAAATCAATTTCATCTAAAATAGGCACGCCTAGTTCTTTTGCTTTTTTAATTTTTTCAGCTCCAGGTTTTTCACAAGAAATAACAAAATCTATTTTTGAGGTAACTCCAGCCATAGGTTCTGCGCCAAGAGCTATAATAAAATCTTTGACCATCTGACGAGAAGGAAGATTGAGAGATTTTCCAGTCACAAGGAGTTTTTTACCAAAAAATTCTGTAGAATCTAAAGAAATAAGAGCTTTATTATCTTGAACAGATAATCCTGCGTTGAAAAGTGCTTGGAGTTCTTTTTGTGACCGATCATCACTAAAAAAATTAACTAACTCTTCTGTAGCATTCACTCCTAAAATCAACTCTTCCAAAAGAGCTACTTCTTTCTGACGGTATTGTGAAATCTGTCTATCAAACTCTTTTTTATAATTAGCAAAAATAGTTTTTTCATCTGTTTTTTGAGTATGAGAAAAAAGATCTTCATATTTATTTAGTTCAGGTTCATTTTGTAGAGATTTTTTTTGCAACTGTAAGGCTTTAATTTCATAGCGAGCATTATTCAACTCTCTAAGTTTTTTGAATTCTGTTCCATGTTCACCATAAACATCTAAAAATTCTTCTAATTTAATAAAATTCTTTGCTAATTTACTAGATGAAACAGCTCCAATACTTCTAATGCCAAGAGATTGAATGAATTTAGAAAGTGTAGGATTTCGTTTTTGATCGATTTCTAACAGCAAAGTATCTATACTTTTTTCTCCAAGTCCTTCCATAGCGATTAAATACTCTCTTTGATTTTTAAGATTAAAAATAGCTCCAAAAGAATCTATATACGAATCTTCTTTTGTTCCTAAAAAACCTTTTTCAAATAAAATATCTACCAGTCTATCCCCAAAACCATCAATGTCAAGACCTTGTTTGGAAACAAAATATTTTAGACGCGCTTTGATTCGTCCTGCACAAGAAGTATTCACACAACGAAGTACTCGTGCTTCTTCATCTAAAGCTGTCTTATCTCGCTCTGGAGGGCAACTACAAACAGGACAAGATATTGGTTCTAAGATAGTTGTCGTAGGGCTAGGTCTTTTTTCTATAACGGTACGTACCACAAACGGGATCACATCACCAGCTCTTTTAATAATTACGGTGTCACCTATTCGAAAATCATTTTCTGAAATATAATCAAAATTATGAAGAGTAGCACGCGAGATAGTTACTCCAGATAACTCAACAGGCTCAAGAAGTGCCACGGGTGTTAAGGCACCAGTACGTCCTACCTCATATTCTATATTTAAGAGAACAGTCTCTGTTTCTTCTGCTTCAAACTTCCAAGCAATTGCCCATTTGGGAGCACGTTCGGAGTAACCTAGTTCTTCACGAATTTCGTCTGTAACAGCTTTGGCTACTAAACCATCGATCTCAAAAGGAAGTGAATTTCTTTTTTGGACGATAGAACGATGATAATCAAATGCCTCATGTAGATTGCCTGGATGGATAATTTTTCGTTCAGGAGAAATATGGAAGCCCATATCGTGCACCAGATCCATACGACTCGTATGTGCATTAGTTAAACCTAATTCAGAGAGTTTTTCATCAGTGCGACAATCATAAGCAAAGAAAAATAAATTACGCTCTGCTGTTTGACGAGAATCAAGCAAGCGAAGACTACCTGCTGCTGCATTTCGTGGATTTGCAAATTCTTTTTCACCCCGTTCTTTACGTTGTTCATTAAGTTTTAGGAACTCTTCTTTTTGGATGACTACCTCACCATAAATAACAACTTCTGCAGGAACTTCTCCTTGTAGACGCAAAGGGATATTTTTAATAGTACGAACATTATCGGTAACAAGCTCACCAAATTCGCCATCACCTCGTGTAGAAGCCTCTACCAAAATACCATCCCTATACACTAATTCTAAGGCTAAACCATCAAATTTGTATTCTAAAACCAGACTAGGAGTAGCAAGAGAAGAGACCTTCACATGAGTAATATTATGAAAGAAATTTAAAAATTCATCATCATTCATCGCATTTTCAAGACTATACATCCGATAACGATGCTTTTGAGCAATAAAAGAAGAAAGCGGTACCGTACCTACTTTTAAAGAAGGTGAATCAAGAGAATGCATTTGAGGATATTCTGCTTCTAAGACTAGTAATTCTCTGAATAAGAGATCATATTCAGCATCAGTAATAAGAGGTGCATCATTCAAATAATAAGCCTTATTATGATCTGTAATAATTTTTCGTAACTCGAGTAAACGGTCTTTGCTCATATAAAGACACTCCTAGTGCTTGTACTATTGATTAAAAACAAAAAGTATACTATAATAAATTATATAATATTATATAAGAAAATGCTATGAAAATTTTAATTTTTTTGGTCTTTTTTATTAATATCTCTATTT
>JBOFDR010000124.1:0-3488 GCA_051647205.1 Brevinema sp.
GTTAATTCCTATGGTATCTTTGCAGGGAATTAATGATCGTGATACCGTCTTTTTTAGAAAGATAATTGAGACTAGTTACAGATCTATTGAGGATCTTGGAGCAATAAGAAAGAAGATTGACGATATTATCACGAGAAAGCATTAGGATATAATTGATTTGTTTTTCAGATATCCCATTACCTTCTGTTTCTTTTCTGAGCTGATGATTAAGAAGGAGGATGAGTTCTTTTTGCTGAGAAAGCTGCAAGTCTTTACTGGATGACACAGAGTAGTTCTCGAAAAGCATGGTACGATAAGTCTCATCAGATAGATTGAGCTTGTTTTTTAGGATGTGAATTGTTGCGATGTTTTTGTTTGGAAGTGATTTGGAACGATGTTCTTTTGTCATAAGATACCAACCTTTTTATTTGCTGGTATTATTCAATACATCTATGTAATCAAAAAAGTACCAGCTTTGACCCATATTATGGGATAGACTGGTACTCTATGATTTATTATAGCATATTTTTAGAAAAATAGGAATAAAATAACTAATTTTTCTTATATAGAATAACCTGTGTTATTCTATATTCCTTATAAATTTTCTGACTTAACTTCTATAAAGAATACATCTTTTTCTTTTCGTGATACTCCGATCTCAGCAAGAGCCTCGTTACTCCAGCCTGATAGAGCTGATTTCTTCACGGTTTCTTTTGTTTCGATATATTCGTATCTACCTTGATTTTTAAGAGCCTCTAAGATAGAAGCCATCTTCGCATTAGGAACAGAAACCTCAGAACTTTTTCGATAACCAATGATTGCGAGTGGTAAGTCAATGCTGCGTTTTTGCTCAGTGATGAGAGTGTCTTTATTCTCATTCATATAACCATTAATGATCGTTTTTAAGGAGCTTTGTTTTGCTTTGTTTCCTGCGTTTTTAATGTCGTAACGATTCTTGATCTTATCGATCTCTTTATTCATCTCGATCTCGGATAGTTCGAGATCTCGAGATAGTTTTGCATAGTTCGAAGATGCCTCTTTTAGATCTTCCATGCTGGTGATTTCGGATACCTCTTTCATGGGTTCCCCTCCTTATTTAGTCGTTTTATTTATACGATCTATTTCTTCTTTTGTAACCTTGAAATTAGTATCTCTTGATGAAAATTCAATACTTTTAAGAGCATTGATCTTGCCTAAAACACGATACATTTTTTCGACACTTTTCCTGAGTTTAGGATTCTTTTCCAATAATTCTCTGGCTTCTTGTTCGTTCATTAGTCCCCCTCACAGGTATAGCTTTCTTTTACCACTATTTCAACAATCTTGTCAGTATCAATATGATGATCAACGCAAGACTGAGCATCTGTTTTATTTTTGTAGATTGCTATTAGCTTAAAACAATCTACTTCATCGTCATATCGCATCACTACAAATACTTTTTGCACCTTATCCCCTCCTTGAAAGCACCCAGCAGCTTTCAAATTAATCTTATTTTTAACACTTTTATAAAGTATTTTTTGCTGGGTTTGTTGTTTCAAATAATAATTCTTCTTGTTTTTCGATTTGCTCGAAGTAATTGACTTTGATATAGCAACTAAGCTTATTATTGTATTCTATCTTGCTTTGCTGAGATCCCATTATCCTGATGATATCGAGGTCTTTTAGTGTTCCGACTCGTAATGATTTATCGATTTCTTCTGCTTTTTTACCAAAGATGATACAGGGGATTTGTTGTTTGAACTTTTTATTGTTCTCTTCGTTAACTTCAGGAATCTCAATAATAAATCTATATATCGAGTAACCTGTTGAATTCACACGAAGCGAATCTATTTTTTTGAAATGTCCGATGATCTCGGCTTTATTTTGATAAAGAGTATTAATCATAAGAATGTTTTCCAAATAATAAATCCAACTAGAAGTATATTCATACTTAACACTAAGGATAAAATATTTTTGATCTTTTTAAGACTATTGAAATTATCAAAAGTCATTTCAATAGCTGTTTTTTCAGTATCGCAAAGTTCTCTAGCAACTTCTACGATACTTTGTAATAATTGTTTTGTTTTCATTTTATATCTCCTTAGTGCATACTATTCATAAAAGTATGAATTTGCTTTGATGTGATTTTATTTCCTGTTAGTGCTGACCAATTTACGAGATCCTGCATAAGAAGAATTAAGGTTCTGATCGTTCCTTTAGAGCACTCTATAAATGTCGAGATACTGAAATCGTCAGCACTAGGAATACAGCTTTTAATAATTGTTTCCATATCTTTTTTATTTGGTGTACCTAAATTATAGGACACCATACGATTTGCGATCTGTTCAAATCCTTTTCTTAAAGACTTAATATTATGGAATAGATTTGGCATGCCTACTAATACAATAGGAATCTGTGCTTTATCGTAGATTCTTCTGATAATATCAAGGCTTCGAGCTGATAAATATTCAGCTTCATCAAAGATGATCATTCTGTTTGAACCTTTTAGTTTGGAGATGATACGATTAGTAACATCAAAGTTTGAACCTAAGTGAGATACGCCGATCTCTTGAGCGATCGTCTGCAAAACAGCTTTGATCGTGAAGTCTGGTCTGATCTCTATCATCGTTGCAGTAGAATTTTCCTCCACATACTCTGTGATTGTATGTGTTTTCCCAATTCCACTGTCTCCATAAAGAACGAGGATCCTTGGGATAGCTACGGCTTGAGCTTCTGACAAAGATCCTTGGATCTTCTGTGTGATTGATGTTTTTACAAATTCAGGAGCTTTGAAACTAACGGCTTCTTTATCCTTACTGTGTTGGATTGCTTCCTCGATTTTCAATAAACAAGTATCAAGAGCCCCTTTATAAGTCCCTTTTAATACTTGGTTAACAACGGTAGGCGATAAGCCAGACCTGTGAGATAGCTTTGCTTGGCTTTCGCCTGATTCCTCTAAATAGGTTTGTATGGCTACAATTCTTTTTTCCATGTTACCCCTCTCTTTCTTTATTGGTTTTATTTTACATAATGTCCGTATCGATCAAAAGTTTCGTCAATATCTTTATGGGCAGGCAGGAGCTTTTTCTCTTCTAGTATTTTTGCTTTTTCTGCTAATAAGATGGTAGAGTCTTTTTTCTGAACATCAACAATCTTCTTATGAAGCTTTTTGATAGCACCTTTGGTTTTGGACTGTTGTCTGAATGCTTTTTGTGTTTTTGGGCTGTTTGGATCGTAGTCAGCTCGAATCTCGTTTTCGGCAATGCATAGTAGTTTTTCATTTAAGAATATATAGGCTCGATCAAGATTGTGAGGATCAAGTCCTACCTTAACCTTATCGCCAATATGGGCAATAAGCTCAGGAGCGATATAAGTGATATTCCTTGCTCTGATCTTCCCACCTGCTGTGATCGATCTAAGATCATTCATATAAACAAGTCTCATCTGAGCCAATAATTCAGTATCTGCATGCCTTATTAAAGTAGCATCAAGATTCTCTTGATAGACCTCATAAGGAGATCTTCCGTTCA
>JBOFDR010000125.1:0-6934 GCA_051647205.1 Brevinema sp.
ATTATTCCTATTATTGGAGTAGAAGAAACTGTTATTTTAGATCCAAAAAATCTCCACCAGTTAAATAAATTCCATGCATTAAAATTTAGAGAAAAATTGATCCCATTAATCGATTTACCTCATTCGCTTTACGGTGCAAAACCTTTTGATGAAACACTTAATGAAGGGAAAAAAGATATTAGTACGATGGATAATATTACAGAACATATGAATACTTGTTATTGTATTATTGTTAAATATGGTGACCGTCAAGTAGGAATTATTGCTCCGGAAATTCTTGGAGAGCAAGATATCGTTGTAAAACCTATGGATAGAGAATTAATCTCTAGTCCTGGAATTTCTGCAGCAACGATTGTTGGTAATGGAGAAATTGGATTTATTTTAGATATTCCCTCAATGATTCACCATTACTTGAATAAATCAGGAAGGTAACTATGAGTGAACTAATAACAAATTACGGAAATCAAGAAGAACTATTCCATGCAGTCACTTTTTCACTTGATTCTCAAATTTACGCCGTCAATATTCTATATATCAAAGATATTGTAATGAGTAAACTTATTTATTGTATCCCAAACGCAAATCCTCTCATGCTCGGAGTCACAAATATTCGAGGTGAAATTACACCTGTATATTCTTTGAAAAAAATACTAACTAAAGACCCCATAGATTCTACTGAACAATCTACTGTATCATTTATCCCTGCTAACGAAGATGACTATTTTATTACTTTAAAAATTGATTCTAATTTTTTCGCTCTATCTGTAGAACAAATCCATAAAAATCTTCGTGCCACTAAAAACAATTATAGTGAAAGTGCTTATTTAGAAAAATGGGCAACAGATACCATATTTTCAGGGATTATTACAGAAGATGATCAGAATATTTTAATGCTCGATATTTTAAAAATGACAGAAATGCTAAAAAAACAAAGAGATGTTTTTTCATAATCTACAAATAATGAAGAGACTCTTTTAAAATATTAAATAAAATCGGGGGAATTAATGCTTGTAAATTATATTAATCCATTTGTTGAAGCAACATTTGAAATCATGAGTGAAATTCTCCATTCACCAGTTAAGCGAGGGCAATTGCACCTCAAAAAAGTGGGAGAAAACATGTACGATATCTCAATCATTATTGGGGTCACAGGAAATGTCGCTGGTAGAATTATTTTTGGAATGGAAGAATCTACAGCAGTCAAACTATCCGAAAAACTTAACGATGATACTTTTGATTCATTGAATGAATTAGTCTGTAGTACAGTATCTGAAATTAGTAACATGATTACAGGTCGTGCCGTTACAAAGCTTGCAAAAGAAAACCTTGCTTTTAACTTTAGTGCACCAACATTAATTATTGGTGATAAAATTGCTGTTGTGGATACCCACGGTGTAGAAGCTCTTGTTATTCCTATTGATACAGGATACGGTATGATCTTTATTAATATTGCATTTAAACAATAATAAAAAATATTAAAAAAAAGGAATCGCTATGAAAATACAATTTAGTGAAGACGGATTTCCTATAGGAATGACAGCATCTGGGCAACAGATTAACGTTATGTGTGTTGATGACTCTCAATTTATACTCAAACAACTCTCTCAAATTCTTGGCTCAAGACAATTTAATATCATTGATACAGCACTCAATGGAGCAGAAGCAGTAAAAAAATATAAAGATCTTAAAGATCAGATCCATATTATTACTCTAGATATTACTATGCCTGAAATGGACGGTTTAACCACATTGAAAAAATTAACAGAGATCAATCCTGATATTAATGTCATTATGGTTACCGCCCTAGGAACTGCTGATACTGTTAAAACAGCAATCAAACTTGGAGCTAAAGGATACATTGTTAAACCTTTAGATCGTGAAAAAGTGTTAGAAAGAATTGGAAAAATTTTCAGCTAAGTTTTTAAAAAGGCTATAAATATGATAATTCCCTTGGTATAGTACTGAGGGAATTATTGTATTTTTTTTTAACATTGTGTCATAATATTTTTATGAAATACATTATGCCTATTTTTTTAATTATCTTTCCTGTTGTATTGTTCGCAGATATTTTTGTCGATTTTGAAAATCTATCTTATAGTAATATTATTCACTCATTGGAAGAAACTTCTTTATCAAGTACCTCTTTTATTATAGCTCACCCTTATCAAAAAAATCTATGCACTAATAGCTATCTTTCAGATATTCTTACAAATTATCATAAACATACCTTAGAAAAATTATTTTTAGAAGCAAAAAAAAATAATAATAAGATTTATTTTTCGATCGATCATATCCAAATGAAGAATAACAAATTCTTTTCTTTACAAACTGACGAGGGAAAATTTATTCCTAATCTTCAAGATAAAAAAGAAATCAAAAATCTGATTGATCGATTGGTATTAATCTCTCAAACAAATAAGTTCGGATTGAAGATTGATCTTTCCTTTGTTCCTGAAAAACAAAAAAAAAGCATTGAATCTCAAATCAAAAAAATTATTCCAAATATAATTTTTCTTCACGGCTCTGGGAGTAGTATTTCTTCAAAATACTATGAATGGCTCAAAAAAAATCTCTCCGAACTTGATGATCCAAAAATATTATCAAAAAAACTACCTAATACAATCCATTTTATTTCAGAAAAAGACTACTTTGGGATTTCTGTTAGTGCGCTGTTTTGGTTTTTAAGCCAAAAAAAATCTGTATTAATAAATTATCATATTTTATCTCATAGTTATATTTTACAACTAGTTGGATTTTTACAGCAATATGATAAAAGTTTTAAAATAGTTCATGCTGAAAAAAACAATCTTATGCTTAGCTCTCCAAATTATATCATGAATCTATCACTCTCAAACAAACTTGCGTACAAAAAAATCAATTATAATATTGTCGGCGATAATATTCTGCAAAGTATATATAGTTCTTCTCCGCTATTAAGTAATAAAAATAATCTTGAATTTTTAGCATGGCCATTTAGTGTACTTGTTTGGAAATATAAATAATCTTGGGTGGAATAATGAAAACAAAAATATTACTTCTTATCGTACTTTTGTTAAGTAGTTCTTGTGCGACAAGTATGAGATTTGAATATTTATTTTCAAAAAAAGAATATAAAAAAGCCTATACCTTGCTACGAAAAAACCCGAAACCAAACTCCTCAAAATATCAATCACAAGAATTAAAAGCAGTGATTGCACTGGTGGTACATGGTAATTCTGAATATCTCCCTGTCTTAGAAGCCATTCTTAGTAAACATTATTCCGAGAAAATGCATCCATGGATTTTATTTGCTCGTTCATGGATTCGATTCATGTCTGCTTCAAAAGTGGAGGAATTTGCTGGTATTTTAGAAATCCTGCCATCAGAAAAATTTTCTGATGTACACATAGAGTTATTAAGACTCAGTATCCAGTCCCATTCTTTATTAAGGCTCGACAGATATCAAGAATTATTATTACATCTAGATGAAAGTTCTTTAACATCAAAAAGTTCTGATCTATTATATCTTAAAGCACTAGCGTATTTAAAATTAAATAATCCTCACAAGGCTGAAAAAAACTTTAAAAAAGCAATTTCTGTCACAAAAAATAAAAGATTGGAGTCTCTTAGTTATTTTTATCTTGGTGAAATCTCTCAAAAAAGAGGCGACGATAAAAAATCATTTGAGTATTATACGATATCATGGGAATTAGAACCATACAATGCTGAAACCAATTTTCGTATTGGAACTTTACTACAAAAAAAAGGTTCAGAATCATTACACACTCGATTTTTCAAGACAGCATTAAGACTTAATGATAATCTTGCAAATGCATGGTTTTCTCTTAATATGCAGTAGTAACTTCATATTCTTGATAAATAATTTATTAAAGAATTTACTGATATTTTCGATAATAATATATGTTTATAAATGGTGATAGTATGAAATATTTTTTTTTAATGGTTCTTTTTCTAAGCTCTTGTACCCAAAGTTTTATTTCTTATGTTAAAACAGTTCCTACTGCACCTATTATTTCCGTTAATGAAATATTAGTTGAAGCAGGTATTATTTCAGAAAATACACCTGTTCAAAAAGAACTTCTTACCAACAATTACCCTTCTGGGACTCTTCTTTCAAATAACACTCAAAAACTTAAAACAATGGTTAATACTCTTGAAGTGGAAGCTGGTACTGCGATTAAAATTGAAGTTGACACAGAAAATTATTTAATAGCTCAACCATATTTTTTCAGTGAACAGATTATTCAAGATCTTAATAATAGTAATCCTACTCAAGGAATTTTTGAATTCATGATAGGTAACAAACCTGGGATGATAAAGATCAGACTATATCATCCCAATTCTGGAAAACTTATTAAAGAAGTATCTTGGCATATAGAAATAAAAAATCATTTTCCTAAATCAATTCCATAAAAATAAAACCACCTAATTAGGTGGTTTTATTTTTATTCAACTATGTTAATTATGCGTGCTAAAAAAAATCATTTTCCAATGATTAGCTGTATCACTAATATCAGTAATAGCTTTATCTAGCATAGCTTTAGCGTCTGGAGTTATAATATTTTCTAATTCTGGAAAATATCTATAAGCCTTAGCTAGTGTCAATCTTCCATTATTAGCGCTAGAATCTAAAATCATTATTATTGTGCCATAATAGTCATCTGGTGTGATCTCTTGTAACCAGTATCTATCTCCCGATTTTTCACGAATCTGCATAGTCACTACTCCATCAATTGATCTAAAAGTAATAGTATTAGTAATGATATCCGTAAATTCAAAAATTTTATTTACCGTAGCATCTCCTTTCGTATTGACAAAGAATTTAATTCTAGATTGTACTTGTCGACTCGGTGCAATAAAATCGTCTCCATTAAAAGTTGTGACATTACCTCTGTTATTTCTCATATTGAGATTAGGTGAACTGTTGTCAGTGTAAATCCTTAAATCTACCACCTGATTTCCCCAGTCAAACACTCCATTAGGAAATGTAAAATTATTAGGTATTATAGCTGTGTTAATAACAGGTGATCTGTTAGGATTTTCAAAAGTAGTTTTACAGGCAATCAAGATCACACTCAAAACTGATAAAATAAAAATGTTTTTCATTCTAGACTCCTTATCTTTTTCAATTTTTACTATCTATACAAATTTAAACCTAGATATATATAATTATATATATCTAGGTTTAAATTGTCAAGCAAATTTTTGTTTAAGATGGAGAAGTAAAATGTTGAGTATCCCTATTAATTGATTGAAAGAGCTCCAGCACATTTATCAAATCTTAGAATAAAATCTTTCTTAAAGATTCATAGAGCAGAGATCATTTTTCTTTAATGATTTGATATAAAGTTTTTATCATATGATTAGGAATCAATTAATCAATATAGCTACGATCTGATTTTCGTCCTGGTTCTAGATAATCTGCTAAAAAATAAAAATGTTTTTCATTCTAGACTCCTTTATGTTAATTATGCGTGCTAAAAAAAATCATTTTCCAATGATGAGCTGCATCACTAATATCAGTAATAGCTTTATCTAGCATAGCTTTAGCTTCTGGAGTCATTATATTATTTAATTCTGGAAAAGATTTATAAGCATCAGCTAGTGTCAATTTTTCTGCAGTCTGAGCATTAGAATCTAAAATCATTATTATTGTGCCATAATAACCATCTGGTGTAATCTCTTGTAACCAGTATCTATCTCCCGATTTTTCACGAATCTGCATAGTCACTACTCCATCAATTGATCTAAAAGTAATAGTATTAGTAATGATATCCGTAAATTCAAAAATTTTATTTACCGTAGTATTTCTTTTCGTATTGACAAAGAATTTAATTCTAGATTGTACTTGTCGACTCAGTGCAATAAAATCGTCTCTATTAAAAGTTGTGACATTACCTCTGTTATTTCTCATATTGAGATTAGGTGAACTGTTGTCAGTGTAAATCCTTAAATCTACCACCTGATTTCCCCAGTCAAACACTCTATTAGGAAATGTAAAATTATTAGGTATTATAGCTGTTTTTTTTAAAGGTTTAGAAGCTACAGCTGTATTAGTTACTACTTTATTCGCATTTTCAGAATTAGTCTCACAGGCGATCAAGATCACACTCAAAACTGATAAAATAAAAATGTTTTTCATTCTAGACTCCTTTATGTTAATTAATTTTTTTTACTGATTTATGCAAATTTATATGGATATATATAAAGATAGATATGCGGATCTTTATTATAAAATTGTCAAGCTTTAGGATAAAGATATAAAAGTAAAATATTGTGCAATATCTATTACTTTATTAAAAAGTTTTAGCACATTTACCAAGTCTTAGAGTAAAACCTTTCTTAAAGATTCATAAAACACAATGCTTTCTTCAGAAAGCTCACGATCTCTATCAATAACAGAGATCATTTTTTCTTTAACAATTTGATACATAGCTTTTATCAATTGATTAGGAATCAATTGATCGATATAGCTACGATCTGATTTTCGTCCTGGTTCTAGATAATCTGCTAAAAATAAAACTGTTCCTATCATATTATCAATAAATAAGGAATGTCCTGTCGTATGATGAGTGATTGCATCTAAGATTTTTTGATCAGAAATATCAAAAAACTTGTGAGCCATCCATGCTCCAACAATGGCATGATAGATCGGAGGAGCTATATTATTCAGTGAAATCTGATGAATATGTGCATATTCTAAAAGCTCATCAGAAGACATCCCTTTCGCAAAATCATGCATTAATACAGCGATATCAATTTTTTGTGTTAATTCTGGAGAAAGGCTGGCACGCGTTACTATTGCTTGAGCTTTTTCTCTCACTCGACAAACATGTTCATATCGTTTTTCAGACAGAAGTTTTTTTTGAAGATCTAATACTATATAGGGTGAAAAAATAAGATCTTGTGATAGATAATCCTGATACTCTTGCAT
>JBOFDR010000126.1:0-1631 GCA_051647205.1 Brevinema sp.
ACAATCCTAGGATCTCCTGAAGATCGTTTTTATTTTATCGTGGAATTTCTAGAGATACTAACGGCAGAAGAGCGACAGTATCTAAGAGAAATTCTCAAAATCTACAGCCCTGCTCATGTCGAATTTAGAGTTATAGATAGTACAGAGCAATAAGGATAGAATATGAATAGACATAATTTTTATAAAGGTGAGCTAGTAACTCCTGAAGAACTAAATGGATTACAAGATTACAGTGATGGCATAGTTGAAGAAGTTATCGCTAGAGGGGCTATTGGGACAGGGATTGTTATGGGGTTTTTGGTAACAAAAGCTAACGAGCTAACTATTTCTATTGAATCAGGGCTTGCTTATGGTGTTGTAGGAGAAGTTTTAAGGTCAAATACTTCTGCTTTAATCTCGATCAATGATTATTTACCTACGCTTGGATCAAAGAAAGTCTTCATCTCTATGAAAAAAGACTATACAAAAACAGATCCTGTTCAAGATAATACAGGGAATATTGTCAATACGACATGGACACCAACGGTATTATTTGAAATTAGCAATTTTGATCAAGGTATTCCTACTGGATCTTTTGAATTGGCGATCATTACCTTGAATAGTCAAGGTATAGTAGAGATTGAACAGATCTCTCCAAATGTACCATTCAAAGCAGATCGTGATGCGATAAATTTTAATTCTTTAAGCTTTAACTGGAACGGGCAATCGATCATTGATATTATTTATCCAAAGGGCTATCAGTACACGCAGTACCCAAATGATCTCGGTATCTTTGAACCTATCGAAGAGCCATCTAGCCTATTCGGTGGAGTGTGGGAGTTAATTCATAATGATAAATCTGTCTTCTTTAGAACAGAAGGCGAGAGGGCTTCTCTTAATAGACAAGATGGAATACAATTAGACGCTACGCAGAAAATGACGGGAAACGTAGGTTGTTCTTGGGACGCTTACTCAACAAACGGTGTTTTTAAGCCTTATAGTGGTAGGACAGATGGTAGGGGAACATCAGGAACAACAATAGGTGTGAATTTTGATAACTCTAGGCAGGTTAGAACAGCTGATGAAGAAATTGTAATTAACATGCTTATGAGAATTTGGAAGAGGATAGCTTAATGATTGTATTAATAACTAACAAGCAAAACATTATCACAAATATTTATGCCGTGAATAATGCTAAGTCCGACTTCTTAGAGGGATTAACTTATAAGATCTTTGATCAAACAAGTGCTTATCAAGGGCTTAATATTAAAGCTGTAAACGAAGACGGTTCTATTAAAACTAGAATTGAACAGATCGAACTTGGTTTGGATTCCTTGAAAGAAAATGAAGAGATCATCGATGGTGAGATCGTAGTAAAAAAAGAAGATACCCCTGCTAACACAGAGATTCCAAATAAAGAAAAAACATTAGATCAGATTATTTCACAAAAACAATCAGAACTTCAGCAAATCTCTTCAGAATATCTAAAAGCTGATATTCTTGGCTTTGAAAACACAAAAACAGAACTGAAAAAACAATATTTAGATCTATCTACAGAATTAGAAACGCTTCAAAATAATAAATAAGGTAATCTTATGAATAGTATCTTAAATTTCGTGACTGGTTTGGCTGGATTTATCGCATGGTTTATT
>JBOFDR010000127.1:0-2009 GCA_051647205.1 Brevinema sp.
CTATTGATGGTACGCTTAACTATACTCGTAAGATACCTCTTGTTTCTTTTAGTTTAGCCTTGTCATATAAAGGTGAGTTAATTATTGGAGTAGTTTCTAATCCTATTCTCAATGAGATTTTTTATGCTATTAAAGGTCAAGGTGCTTTTTTAAATGGAAAAAAGATCTCTGTTAATACAGATCGTACAGCTGTTCACAGTTATCTGTGTCTTGGTACATATAAAGAAAAATATGCGTCTATCTATCATGTTTTGATTGATCGTTTTCAATCTGTGCGTAATTTAGGTTCAGCAGCACTTTCATTGGCTTATGTAGCAGAAGGTCGTATTGATGGGGCTATTTATTTTAAAATATCTACATGGGATATTGCAGCTGGGGTGCTAATTCTTCAAGAGGCAGGTGGTGTTATTCGTAATATGGATAGTTCTAATTTTAATCTAGAGATCCCTTCGATTGTTGCTTCTACTCCCCAAATATATACTATTCTTCATGACATTATTCAATAATCAATACTTTTTATATTGATTATTGAGATTTTTTCGTATCAGATCTAATATAAAAATAGTATTTATTTTAATGATTAACTAATGGATTTGTCTTTTTTAATAAGTAATTTTAATGCATCGACAGCGACACGAATAACAATATCTGTATCATGACAATATTCAAACAGATTTTGTTTACGTCGTTCTTGATTAGCCAAGATAAGCATTGCAGAACCGGCACGAACACCTTTAGATTGAGCAATCGCAAACAAAGTAGCTGATTCCATTTCGGAAGCAATAGCTCCACCTTTGATATATGAATTCCAACTTTTGATAAGATCCGAATCTATAGCCATTGTTTCAGGTGTATGTTGAGCATAGAAGGCATCTTTACAGTGAACAGGTCCTATATGATAAGGAGTTTTACTTATTAATGCAGCTTGTTCTAGCATTTCTAGAACATCAAAATGAGGAATTGTAGGAACTTCAAATGGCAAATATGCATTTGGAGTATTATCTGCACGGATCGCTCCATCAACAATCACAATTTCTCCTGGAATTGCATTTATTTGCATTCCTCCAGAAGTCCCGATTCGAATAAAGGTATGAGCTCCTAATTTGATAAGTTCCTCAACAGCAATCGCTGTAGAAGCTCCTCCAATTCCATGAGAAACCACAGAAACCTTGACTTCTTCTAGGGTACCAGTATATGTAGTATATTCTCTGAAATCAGTTTTAAGTTTTGCATTTTTCAAAAAACTGGCAATAGATGCACAACGTTTTGGATCTCCAGGCATTAAAACATAATGTCCAATATCATCATGACTTAATTTTAGGTGATGAACTAATTCTTTTTCTCTGTCTTTATTATAAAAAGCTTCTGGAAATTGATTCATAAGTTACCTTCTTGATCTTTTTTATAAAGTGAATGTAATGCTTCAAGAGATATCTTGATCATCTCATCTATGGAATGTTCTAATGGACGGTGAATATTCATTCGCTTTAGCATAGGTGCTTCAATCACTTGTAAAATAGCTCCAGCTCTTATTTTCCTGATATTAGCTACAGCCAATATTGCTGCGACTTCCATTTCAGAGCAAAGCACTCCTGCCTTACTATAATGTATAAGTTTTTGTTCTTCAATCTCTCTAAAAAAAGCATTTTCTGGTTCTAATTCTGTATAAAAAGCATCCTTACTATGAACTAATCCAATATGGTGAGTATAATTTTCAGAAGCATTTCTAAGTGCTTTGATGATATCTAAAGAAGCTCGAACAGGAAATTCTTTTGGAAAGTATTGATTAGCAGTGCCTTCATCTCTGACGGCTGCTTGAGCAATAACCAAATCTCCAGGATTGACAGATAATTTCAAGGCTCCTGATGTGCCAACTCTGATAAAGGTGTGAGCTCCTGATGAGATTAATTCTTCAACAGCAATAGAAGCTGAAGGCCCGCCAATACCTGTAGAACAAATAGTTACAGGGGTGTCTTTATAAAAACCATTTATAATCACATATTCACGAT
>JBOFDR010000128.1:0-7549 GCA_051647205.1 Brevinema sp.
ATCCTCTGAAGAAGCATATTTCTATCTTAGAGAATTACGTACCTTAATGAAATATATCGATGTCAGTGATGTAAATCTAGAAGAGGGTTCACTACGTTGTGATGCCAATGTTTCAGTTCGTAAGGTTGGAGCAAAAGAATTTGGTACCAAAGTTGAAGTAAAAAATCTAAACTCCTTTAACGGAGTACGTAAAGCAATTGATTATGAAATTGAACGTCAAATTGGACTCCTTGAATCGGGTGGGGTAATCCATCAAGAAACTCGTCTCTATGATGCAAACAAAAATATCACCCAAAGCATGCGTTCTAAAGCAACTGCAGCTGATTACCGTTATTTTCCAGATCCTGATCTTCCCCCTGTACATATTACTAAAGAGTGGATTGATGAGATTGAAGGCATACTACCTGAACGTCCTTATGATAAAAAAATGCGTTACCATCAAGAATATACTCTTCCTCTAAAGGATTGCATAGTCTTAGCTGATGATCTTGAAGTATCACAATATTTTGAACAAACAATGAAACATACTTCTCAAGAGCCTAAAAAAGTTGCAAATTGGGTGCTTACAGAGGTCATGAGTCGAATGAATGATACCAAACTGTCTGCTAATGAGTTTGCTCAAAAAATTTCTCCAGAATATACCGCAGAATTATTGCAACTTGTAAAAGATGCTGTGATTAGTGGAAAAATTGCAAAAGAATTATTTGATGATATGTTAGAAACTGGTAAAAAAGCTTCAGTTTTGGTTGAAGAAAAAGGTCTTAAACAAGTAACCGATACCGGTGCATTAGAAGCTATAGCTGATCAAATCATTGCTGATAATCCTAACCAAGTCGAGCAATATAAATCAGGAAAAGATAAACTTTTTGGATTTTTTGTTGGACAGTTAATGAAAGCAACTCAAGGACAAGCAAATCCTGAACTTGCTAATAAAATTTTTAAAGATAAACTAGGATAAAAAGATGATTGCTATTGATATTGGTAATACCAATTCAAAATTTGTTTTTTTTGATCAGCAAGGAAAGATTCTTCATAAATATAGTAAAGCGACTTCTGATTTTCTTACTCCCGAACTTTGGAGACGGTATTTTGATTCTTTAATTAAAAAACATCCTAATTTTGCTGATTCAGAGCTTCGTATTTCATGTGTAAATTGGAAAGTTTTTCTTGTTTTGAGAGTAGTTTTTGGAGATGATACGGAAGATAGTTTTGATATTAATAGACTGTTTGATCCAGATCTTCTTCATCTTTGCAAATATGTGCCACTTATTTTTGAAAAAAATATTCCATTAGATTGTTCTTACACACATGGATTGGTTGGGACAGATAGATTGCTTTCTGCTTATGCGGCTTATCAAAAATATAAACAATCGACTGTTGTTGCTAGTTTAGGATCTGCTACAACGATTGATTTAGTAACTAATCAAGGTGTGTTTTATGCAGGAATTATTGCACCTGGTTTAGAAAGTTCTTATAAAGGCCTACTAAATCAAGTACCTCATTTACCAGATATCAATTTTTTATCTCAGAACAATAACAAAGTTATTAATGAAAATGTTTTAGGATCTTTATCTTCAGGGCTTTTTCTAGCACATGCTTTAATGGTAGAGGCACTCTATCTAAAACAAAAAGAAAGTATTATGTCTGATGATCTTGTTGCTCTTTTATTAACAGGAGGAAGTGCCTCATCTATTAGTGTCTATATTCAGACACCTCATTTATATGAAGATAATATGGTAGCGTATGGCTTATTTTTGTTATCTAAATAAAATCTAATCAAGACAGGGAGATCAGATGAAATTTTTGCTAATGATGATATTTTCTATTTTTTTGATGACACCATCTTTTGCGACCAATGAAAAATTTATAGATCCAAAAACATATATAAACACGAATTCTTCTGAGATAAGAAAAAAAGATGCAGAAAATTTTGTTAATCTCCAGGATCAAATTGTTGAACAAAAACGATTACAAAACACATCTAATAAAACAATCCCATCTTCGCCTCAAAAATCTACTCCCATTTTTATCCCCCAACCATCGGATCGGGATTTTGTACCTATTGATGCGATTGTTTTAGATGCGGGACACGGGGGTAAAGACCCAGGTGGTGTTAGTCAAGGGATTGAAGAAAAACGCTTGGTTTTTACTATTCTCAAAAAAGTACACACTTTATTTCGTAAAACAAATAAAAATATTAATATCTATGTAACACGTAAAAATGACCAGTTTATTTCTCTTGAAGATCGTGTTTCTAAGACTGCCCGTTGGTCAACTCGTAAAAACGTGCTTTTTATTAGTATACATGCGAATATAGCCTATAATACACGTGTAGAAGGATTAGAAATTTATACTCTTTCTGATAGAGCTAGTGATCCTGAGGCTTTAGCCACAGAACGTATCGAAAACGCAGGTTTTTCTTCTAAAGATATCGAACAAACAGATTCTCTTTATTCTATTTTAGCAGATTTGATTCGAGATAGTACTCGTAAACAATCAGAGTCACTTGCTAAATATGTTTATGAAGATATGCTTGCATCAGCAAATGCTTATGGTAGAGGTCTTAAGCGAGCTAATTTTTTTGTATTAAAATATAACACTGTACCTTCTATATTAATAGAGGTTGGATATATGTCTAGTCCTGTAGAAGCAGAAAAGCTTAAAACAGAAGAATATCAAAACAAATTAGCTATTGGGATTTTTAAAGGAATTTCTCGTTATATTAGTGAATATAACAGGACAGAAGGATTCACAAAATGATATCTTATCAAAAAATTCATGATTTAGATATTTATTTTTTTCAACAATATCGAAAAATTATCTATTTATCTTTATCTTCTTTTTTTGCTTTATTGATTCTTTTTAGTGCGATCATATCACTTTCTTATAAAAAAGTCTATTATCTTGATAAAGATAATAGAAAATTGATTGTAGAACGAAAATTGATTAAAAATATCAAACCATATACTAAAATACAAAATCTATTAAGAAAATATCTTGATGGTTCTATAGAATACAGAGCACGTCTTCCTTTTATGGGTGTTACTCAATTAATTAATATCAATCATGATCAGAATACTCGTACATTAGTTCTTAATTGGGATAGTTATTTTACTGTTGTAATGGAAGATGAATATTTTGATATGGATGTGTATTATTTATTAAAAACAATCAAAAAAAATACTAATATTAATAAAGTATATTTTTTGATAAAAAGCCATCAGATTCCTATTTTTTGGAAAGCATCTAATCTATCATCAGGAATTTTATTAAAAGAGATAGATTGATTTATCTTTTTTAATTTTGTGAAAGATAGGATTTGAATGAGTTTACAAATTAAAAAAAGAAATTTTTTGTGATTCATTAAACTTTTGTCATATAAATATCCGAAGAAATAATAGTCATTAAGTTATTTTTACTTGACATTAGCATAAAAAAATAGCAAAATAGAATATAATTATATTTGTTTGGTATTATATAATAACATGAAATTTCCTAAGGAGAGGATTTATGAGACAAGGAAGACTATTTTTATCTTTATTGTTGGTACTTAGTGTTTTAGCACCCGTCAGCGCGGCAGAGCATACATTGATAGATTTTACAACCTACAATGATAATATTGCACAGGTTCTTCAAAAAGATCAAGAACTTTATAACCAAGCTATCGCTGATACACCTGAATTAGACATTCGTCAAAACGGATGGCCTGACTTTGCTTTTGAGGCAAGGGATTGGAATATTGATAACTGGAGAGTTATTCTTAATGCATCTGCTACTACGGTAAAAAATCAAAAAAGATCTATTACTAAAAATGCACCAAGTAAGCAATATGGTAACGTTCTAGGTATTCGTTTACAATTCCAGCCATGGGAAAATACATTTTGGGCAAAAATTTCTTTACCTTATTTCTTATCTGCAACATATTTAAATGGTAGTTTTATTTCTGAAGATGAAGCAAATAAAAATAATGGTTTGGCTATTGGTGTTCTTGCTAACGTAGGACAAATCAAAAATATCAAATCATGGGTTTATGGTTTAAACTACCAATACGATTATGGTGTTCGTGTTCTTAATGGTATGAACCAAATGTTTGAATATGGAATGGGATCTGTCTTCTATGAAGGATGGAGAAGATTAGTTTGGAGCAACGAGTACTATATTGAAGATCCAAAACAATGGAATCCAGTAAAATCACCTCTTTATCCACTTTCTATACCATATATTAAATTTGATTCTGTTCTATTCTATAAAAAAAGTGATACTAAAGATCCTAATTTTATTGGATATATCAAAGATATCACTGTAGATTATGACTTTGCTACTGTACAAGAAGAAACAGATATTGATGATGAAGCTATTTGGAATATCTTATCTGAAAAAGCTATTGAAGATAGAATTAGAGTTGTAAAAACAATTGCTGAGCAATTGACAACAAGAAAAAATCTTATGAAATTAAAAGATGCCAATGATCAAGCAAATGCTGCACAAAATACTGAGCCAGCAGCTCAATAAATAACAAAGCTTATAAAATAGAGAGTACCCTAGGGTACTCTCTTTTTTATAAGCTTTGTTATTTATAATAGAGTTCTAATATTAGTAATCGGACCATTTTTTTCTATTTCTACAATAACAAATGAAATGTTCTCACTCATATTATTTTGTAAATAAAAAGAAATATAATATGTGTTGTTGATTAGTGATGTTTGATTCCATTTCCATTTAAAAGAACGAAGTTTTTCAAATATCTCACGATGCTTTGGAGCCATTCCCCATTTTTCTAAACGATTTGCATTAATATCCTTACTTAGTTTGATCCCAATAGAATCTTTTTTAAGGATATTATCACTGAGATCACTCTCAATAAGATCTAAATATGATACAATTATAGCTTGATCAATAATACCTATAATATTTGTTTTCCAAATCGTATTTTCTGGGATACTTAGAGGAATAGTGTTTGTAATATTCGTACTAATAACTAATAAATTTCCATGCCAACATCCTTTTAAATTATGAGAAATATCAATTAAATTATCTTGTACAGGAATCGTGATTTGTCTAGTTTTGTTAGTAATAGTAACAAAAATATTAGTAGTTTCTACTTTTAAAGTAGTATTAAAAGAAAAGTTGTCTTCTAGATTGAATTGATTAAGAAATTTTAAAATATACTGATTTGTATCATTTTGCTTATTATCTGTATTAAATTGGAATATTGTTTCAAAAACATCTTGTTTTGACATTTCAATAAATCGATATTTTTCTATCAATGTATCTATAAGATCTATACTATTGATATTGCTTTTTTCAAGAATTCCAAATAATTTTATTGTTTCAAATAAAAATTGAAATAATATAGGGTTCTTTGTCGTATGATACATCATATTTTGAATAAGAAAATGACTGCGTTTTAAAATTTCTTGTCCCCATACAGGATCGATTTGCCGAATAAGATCCCACGTTAGGTATTGAACAAAACTTTCTATAAATAACGAATCTTCTTTTACATGAGTGATTCTTCCAGGAAAATAAGCGTGAAACAACTCATGAATAATAGTTTCAACAATTCTTTTATCAATAGATCCTGATTCAAAAAACGAAGACTCTGGATCTTGTAAGTATTGATCGATCATTTCTTGATTAAGCAAGATAAGATTTCCTAAAAATTCACCATCAGCCGTAATTTGATCTAAAGGATGATCGCTAGGAAAAATATGAATCTCACTTAGAGGGAAATTTTTATGTTTTGATTGTAAAAACTTCCAAAATGGCTCTAATTTTTTAGAAAGAAAATCTGAAAAATGAGTGTTTTCTATATATATGTTCAAAAATTTGTTGCTATTACGAGGCTTATCAGTAATAATTAAAGACATTCGTGGTGATAGACTTGCTAATTCATTTTCCCAAGTACTAATACGTCGATCAATAATAATGGCATCGTTTTGGATTTTGCTTCCTAAGATACTATGAAGATTTTTTGAGGTTTCGATTGTAATTTCTGAGTTCAGAATAGAATCTTCTCGAGGATAAGGAAACCAAAGCTTTCGTGCATCCAAAAAAACATAATTAGAATTAATCGTAAATCTAGGGTCGTTATTTTGAGAAATAAGAGAAAATTTGATAAAGACTAAAGCACGTTGATTAGGTCTAATAGGTTTTGGTAATTTAATGATGATTGTACGAAATGAACTTCTGTTTTGAATAGTGATAGGAGCTTCTTGACCGTCTTGTTGTATGGATAGAATGTTAACGGAATGATTAACCAAAACAGTCCATGAATTTTGAGATTTTTCACCATTATTTTTGATGGTGTACCAAAATTCTCCTTCTAGCTCACTATTACGAAAATTAATATTTCCTTTTATAGACAGGGTATCATGATTTATAAAACTAAAATTTATAATAGGGACTGATACCATCAATAGGAAAAGAAAAATCATAGGTATTCCTTTATTTTTTATTGAAGAATTTGTTCCATATATTTCTGAAGAAATAGCAGACTCGATGAAAAATATTTTTATTGAGAGATTCTGAATATTTTTTGTATCCTTCTGTTAATTCATTAATTTCAAACTCTTTTCTTGCAGTGTTTTCTTCCATCTCTAATTCTATTGCTTCAGAAACGCTGAGATCTTTAATAATTACATCGATCTCTATCCAGTCTAATATCTTAGCAGCTTCCAAGCGACGTTCTCCAGCGATCAATTCTTTTTTAGAATTTACAATAATAGGAGATAGTTGTCCATATTTTTGTAAACTTTTAACCAATGGTTCTAAATCACCTAAGTCTTTTCGAATACGATTGGTGACGATGATTTCGTTAATTTTCATAGGAAGACCTCTTTATTTAATATTATTTTTATCTAAGATGATTCAATTGCTAGATATAATTTTTTATAGTAGCTGTTGTTATTCATTAAATCTGTATGGGAGCCAATTTCTACGATTTTCCCATGTTCCATAATAGCGATTCTATCAGCTTTTTCGATAGTACTGAGTTTATGTGCAATAATGATGGTAGTTTGCTTTCCATAAATACTCTCTAAAGCAGCCGTGATATGTTTTTCAGAACTATTATCTAAAGCACTTGTAGGTTCGTCTAATAATAAAAGAGCTGGTTTTCGTAAAATAGCACGAGCTAAAATAATTCGTTGGCGTTCTCCTCCTGACAGGTTATGTCCGTGATCACCTACATGACGATTAAATCCCTCAACATGTGCAGAAATAAAATCATAGGCATGAGCTATTTTAGAAGCTTCAATAACGTTTTCTATGGTCGCATCTGCTTTAGAGAGAGTGATATTATTTAAGATGGTATCACTGAATAAGCTGGTATCTTGACTAACAAATGCAATATGTTGTCGGATAGATGAAGTACAATGATTATCAATGTTTTTTCCGTCTATCAAAATACTCCCCTCTGAAGGATTATAGAATTTCGGGATTAAAGATACTAGGGTGCTTTTTCCAGAGCCACTAGCACCTACTAGTGCAATGGTTTCTCCAGCTTTGATATCAAGATTAATTTGATCAAGAACCCTACCTTTATTAT
>JBOFDR010000129.1:0-1579 GCA_051647205.1 Brevinema sp.
TAAAACAATTAAAAATTTTTTCAAAGGGGACATGGATCGCTTATTTAGTGCACTGCGCACAAATGGATTAACTCCTAATGAGATAAATAATATTTCAAAAAAAATTTGTGGAACATCACACTCAATAACAAAAATACAATGTTCACTGAATAGTGAAGTAATTGAGTTTACCAAGTTCAATGAGGCTAGGTTAAAAGATATATATGAAATCATTCATGTTGACTCTAAATTTATAAAAGTCAATTCATCTAAAAGTTATAAAAGCGCAGTAATGGTGATAGTTGGAATCACTGGTACGGGTAATAAAAAAATATTACAAATGAATGATATTGATACAGAGTCTCATAATAATGTTACAATAGCATTACAAATTCTTAAGAGTAGAGGGGTAAAAAATCCAAGTTTATTTATTTCTGATTCTTCATATGGTATTACCTCTGCAATTGAAGCCGTATATCCACGCTCTGACATCCAACACTGTTTTTTCCATTCAGTCATGAACTTCATAAATGTCGGTGTTAACAAAGAGGATAAAAGTAATATAAAATCACATATTAGAAAAATATTTGATTATGCAGATTTTGAAAATATTCATGAATACATTGATAATTTCATAAATGAATTTCCAGAATATGCAAAAACATTTTGTACAATGTTCTCAGACAAGTACTTATACACGTATATGAAATACGACAAGTCACTACATAAATATTTGCGAACAAACAATCTTTTAGAGTCAATTAACCAAAAGATTGATATTCATATGTCACATAGCAAATATTTTAATTGCTTTGACCATTTTGGAGCATCACTTATTAAAAAAGTAATCGAATTTAATACTAAAACTACTGGAGAAATAGCCAAAGAGACTATTGCAAAAATCAAATCACCCACTAATATTGACTTTGAAACCCTGCATGAATACATAGCATCTAAGAAAGCTAACTCAGATTCCTTTAAGCATTTAATCTTAAATGATGCAGGAACTAAAAAACACTACTTTATTGAAAATTATAAGTTTAAAAATCTCAGGACACAAATTGACGAGACAGCTTTAAAAATAAAAATATCAACTTGATAGGACATATTATATAAATATATTAGAAAGCGACTATAAGTTGTATTTTTATTATGGCGATAATGCAGAATAATTACATAAATTACAGAAATAAAATTTTAAACATGATATACTTATTATATCGGAAGTGATAAAATATCACATCCCCCACAAATACACTAATTACCAACGGAAATTATGGAGAACGTAAAATATCAGCAGTTTTACAAAAACAAGGTACACAATTTTCGCGTTATAAAGTTCTCAAAGTGACTAAAAGATTGGGGTTAATATCAAAATATATGACTACTTCAAAAAGTCCATATAGTAGTTTTAAGCAACCTGATGATTCACAACCAAATATTGTAAAACAAAATTTTTCCGCTAAAAAACCAATGCAAATAATTACTAGTGATTTAACTTATGTTAGAATAAAATCAAAATTTTATTATATTTGCTTTATGGTTGACCTTTATAGTCGTGAAATTGTTACATATAGTGTGTCGAATAAACATAATAGCG
>JBOFDR010000130.1:0-3728 GCA_051647205.1 Brevinema sp.
ATAGTTAAGCGTACCATCAATAGGATCAACAATCCACTTAAAGTCAGAATTGCTAGCATAAAGACCTTCTTCTTCACCAAGTATAGCATGGTCTGGATAATGACTAGAAATAATTTCTCGCGTTATGACTTCTATTTTATTATCATATTCTGTAACAGGGTCTTTTTCAGATTTCCAAGTAATATCATTTTGTTGCATGAAACCTTCTTTAAACAATGCTGATATTTTTTGTTCACACTCAAGAGCAACAGATAAAAATGATTGATAATCCATAAGATCTCCTTAATAAAAATTTAAATACTTAGATTCCATCTTCACTTATATTCTCAGAAGAATTTTGTTTTTCCTCTCCAAATATCTTTATATTTTCATAAGCTATTTCTCTAGCATGTAATAAAATAGAATTATCATTAAGAGTTATTTCTAAAGAATCCAAGATATCTAGAATAAGAGGAATATTAATGCCTCCAATAACTCCATAATTTTTATTTTTTGAATGCATAAGCATTGCTGCTTGATTAAAAGGTGTCCCTCCTGCAATGTCACACAAAAACAATACCTGTCCATTTTCGTGTTCATAAATTGTAAGAAATTTAACCTTCAAATCTTCTGATGATAAATCTTGTGTGAAATCAATAAAATAAGTATTTTCTATTTCACCAACAACTAAATCCAACATTGATTTTATACCTGTAGCAAAATTCCCGTGACCTGTAATAATAATAGCACCCATGATTTTCTCCTTAGGATTATTTTAATTATATTTTTATTATTTCTAAATGGATAGCAGTTTTTTTTATTCGATCAATAAATTCAAAAGAAAGAGCACTATCTGTAATAATAGTATTAATTTTTTCCAAGGGTAACCATATCCAACCACAATTATTATCAAACTTAAACGATTCAGTGACAATAAAAATTTGACCATTAAGATTAGAAATAAGATGTTCTGCCATATTTTTTTGAATAAAAGAACGCGTCGCTCCTTTATTTACATCAAATCCTTCTGTACCAAGAAAAAGTTTATTAACATGAAAATTTTTCATAAAACTTTCTGAAAACTCTCCTACTAATGCTTTATCCTGATGTTGTAAAATTCCTCCTACACAAATAGTAGTAATATGAGGAAGCTTTTGTAATTCTGTTAAAATAGGAATTGAATTAGTAATGACTGTTAATTGTTTGAATTGATGTAAAAACCAACAAAAACTAAGAATCGTCTGACCTGCTCCTAAAAAAATAGTATCTCCATCTTTAATAAAAGAAACTACTCTTTGAGCAATGAATAATTTTTCTTTTGAAATCTTTGAGTGAAGAATCAATTGTCCTCTTTTATAAATAAGATTATAAGTTTCTGCAACATCTTTACAAATACGACGAACAGTAGGTAAACTACAATCTAAAATATCTACTAACTCCCTTGCCGTAATTGATGAGTGTTTGATAAGAAGTGTTAAAATCTCACTATGTGTATTTTTTATTTTTTTTGGCAATTAAAAAATCCTTTTTATTTTTCTTTTATTATATTATTTGAAATAAAAAATATCAATAGAAAAAAATAAAAAAAAAGATTAAAATCATAAGTTATTGTACAATAATAACTTATGATTATTTAATAATGATTTATTTTAAATATTAATAATATATTATAACAAGTTATAATATTAAAAAAGATATATATTTATATAAAAATATCATATAAGGAGTTTAAAATGATTGAAAAAATTATTAAAAAAAATAAAACCCAGAATCAATCAGGCTTAATTTGTATTTGTTCTGCACATGAAGATGTATTACACGCTTCTTTTGATTTTTTATCAAAAACACCTCGAGCTGTCTTATCTATTGAAAGTACTGTTCAACAAGTCAATCAAGATGGTGGCTACACAGGTATGACTCCCTTTGATTTTAGTAAAAAAGTGAAAGATATTGCCCAAGAATATCATGTATCTGAGGAATCTTATATGTTAGCAGGAGATCATTTAGGTCCAAATGCTTGGAAACACCTTCCTTCTTCAGAAGCAATGAAAAAAAGTCTTATTCTCGTTTCTGAATATGTAAAAGCTGGTTATACCAAAATACATATTGATCCCAGTATGTCTTGTGCAGATGATTCCACTCCACTAGCTATTGACACTATTGCTGAGAGAACAGCCATCCTTATTAAGGAAGCTGAAAAAACAGCTAAAGAAGCTTTTGATTCTTCAGATCATCTTTTTTATGTGGTCGGAACAGAAGTACCTGTCCCTGGAGGTTCTCAAGAACATGAAGATTTTGTTTCTGTTACTCCTATTGACGAAGTAGAAAATACGATTGTCATTATAAAAAAATATTTAGAACAATATGGTTTGGATGATATTTGGAATAAAATAAAAGGAATTGTTGTTCAGCCTGGGGTAGAGTTTGGTGATGATTTTGTATTTTCTTATCAAAAAGATCAAGCCCTTCATCTTAACAAAGCGATTCAACAATACAGAAATCTTGTTTTTGAAGCCCATTCAACAGACTATCAAACTACCCAATCACTATCAAATCTAATCCAAAATCATTTTGCTATTTTAAAAGTAGGTCCTGAGCTGACCTTTGCTTGGAGAGAGGCACTCTTTGCACTAGACATGATTGAACAAGAAAATCCAGCTATTCTTAACAAATCAAATATCAGAAAACATGTCGAACAAATCATGCACGACAATCCTCATTATTGGCAACACTATTATTCAGGAAATCCTCAAGAACTTGCCTTTAAAAGAATATACAGCCTCAGCGATCGCATCCGATATTACTGGAATGATCCATCCATCTCTAGTATGGTCACCAAAAGTATGCCTAGTTTAGAAAAAGCATTATCCTACTCTCTTATTTCCCAGTATTTACCCTGGGTATTAGAGTATAACGAAAAATATAAACATAATGATTTTTCTGTACAACGAATTTTACGGTGGAGTGTCGAAAGAGTAATCCAAAAATACTATAATGCTATAAATAAAGGAGTATGACTTATGTGGAGAGAAATTCTAGCTAATTCTAGTGATAAAAAATATACCAATACTTTAAAAGAAGTTCTTCAACAGCCAACATGTTGGGAAAAAACTACCCAGCTTGTGTTAGCAAACAAAAAATTACATACTTTTTTAGAAGAAGCTTGTAAAGATAAAAATAAAGTGATAATAGTATCAGGAGCAGGATCGTCAGAATTTGCAGGTAAAAGTATTTTAGATACGCTTACTAAATCAATGAACAGACGTGTTATAAATGTACCTACAACAGATATTGTAACTCATCCCGATAAATATCATTTTCCTGATACTCCTTCATTGATGATTTCTTTTGCACGATCAGGAAATAGTCCTGAATCTGTAGCTTCAGTAAATCTTATCAAACAAACCTGCCCTACCACAAAACATTTGATCATTACCTGTAATAAAGACGGGCAACTTGCTCAGATCAAAGATACAAATACCTTCTGCTTACTTCTTCCTGAAGAAACAAATGACAAGTCTCTTGTAATGACTAGTTCTTTTTCTTCAATGGTTTTAGCTGCTACCTTATGTGGATTATATAAAAACGAAGCCTATATTGCTAACATGATCCAAGAAGTCAAAAAATGTACAGAGTATGCTTTCTCAAACTTAATGGATCCTATCAATCAATTAGTTTCCAATTCTAATATTGATCGAATCCAATTTTTGGGAAGCTCTGATGCTCAAGGATTCTTAACAGAAGCTCAT
>JBOFDR010000131.1:0-3348 GCA_051647205.1 Brevinema sp.
ACAGAAAAACAAATTTCCTATATAATGTGGTAAAATGATAGGATAACTTAATATTAATATTTTATTACAAATCAATTTAAATTGAGGATCTGAATGAAAAAAATAAGTATTGTTCTTTTGATATTGATAACATCTTGCACTTCTAAAACCATATCAAAGCATGTTTACCAAAAAAATATTATGTATACTGTTTTTGATGTTGTTATTTATAGTAATTTACCAAAATTTAAAATAAGTAACTATGTTAATAAAGTTTGGGATCGTCTGATTTATCTAGAAAAAGAGATGTCTCCTGCAGAAAATGGATTTCTAGGAAAACTCAATCAAGAAGCTCAGATTTCTCGTTCTGAAAATCCTGAAATATTTGATATTTTATCTAATTTTATTATCTTATCTAAAAATGTTAATCAACAAAGTGGTGGTGCTTTTGATCTAACCGTCTATCCCTTGATTCGTTTATGGGGATTTTATCTTCAAGACGAACAAAAAGTTCCAACTCAAGACGAAATTATAAAAACGTTATCTCAAATAAGTATGAATCATATCATTGTGAGTAATGATATGATATATCTAAAAAATAATGCTAAGATTGATCTAGGGGCTATCGCCAAAGGCTATGCTGTTGATGAGGCTGTGAAAATGTTAACTAATTTTGGTATATCTGCCGGTATTGTTAATGCTGGAGGTAATGTTAGAGTTTTTGGTCATAAACCTGAGGGGGAACCTTGGAAAGTAGGTATCAGAAACCCGTCTGGTGCAGGTATAGAGGAAGTGGTTATCTTAAATAATGGCGAGGCCATTGCTACCTCAGGTGATTACGAGAGATTTTTTGTTTATGAAGATAAAATATACCATCATATCTTTAATCCTAAAACAGGACATCCAGTCTCTCATTCTTTAGCTTCTGTGAGTGTGATTGTTGCTCAGTCAGCAGAGCTAAGTGATGTTTTATCGACTACATTATTAGTAGTTGGTAACAAAGAAGCGTCAAAATTTTTAACAAAATTTGATCCACCAAACAATTACCCGTTATTCTTCATAGAAAGACATCAAGATCAGCTTCAAAGTTCTTTCAATACTTTTTGGGCAGAACGCCGTGTTATCTCTGGTAACAAATAATCTGATTAATTAAATAATATATTTTGGAGTAGCTATGTCAGCCATAATTTATCCACAAAAATTAGTAGATGAATTTCCTTATCTTGATCCTGCAAAACTAACTAGACGGATGGTGATCCATTTTTTAGTGGCTTTGTCATTTCCTGCAATGGCAGGATTTTATTTCTTTGGTTTTGCGATGATTCGTGCTTTAGTTGTCTGTATTTCTGTAGCGGTACTTGTAGAATATTTGTGTAATCTTCTAATGAAAAAAGCATCTACCGTACATGATCTTACTGCTGTAGCTACAGGTGCTGTTATTGCCATGAATATGAGACCAGGACTTGGGATTTACCCACTTATTTTAGCAAGTGCTATCGGTATCATGGTGGGTAAAGTGATTTTTGGAGGAGTAGGTTTTAACCCTGTTAATCCAGCTGTTGTGGGACGTTTGGTTCCTGTTGCAGGTTTTCCAGGATTGTGGGCAATGTCTATTCGTCCAACTATTCCCACCCTTATGGAGAAAGCAGGATTAAGCTATTGGGAAGCAGTCCAATATAACTTGGTACAAAACCCTAAAACTCTTCCTTTTTATACAAAAGTTCTTAGTTCTCAGCCTGCATATGTTCCTTATAGTTTTTCAGATAAATTAAATACTAATTACGATGTGTTATCAGGTACTAGCTACCTTGAAACAGTTAAAAACTGGTATAAAAGTGGTGTTATGCCTGAAAGTATTAATGTCCCTTCAGAATTTTTTGATTATTGGACATTATTTGTTGGTAATTTTCCAGGGACACTTGGTGAAACAGCAAAATGGGCAATTTTACTTGGATTTTTATATTTAGTAGTTACAAAAATCATTTCCCCTGTTATTCCTGTATTAATTTGGATTCTTATGGCTTTATTTGGATGGGTTTTTTCTGCTGTTAATTTAGGTCCAGCTGGAATAGGGCCTCTAGGATTTTTCCATGGTGATCCAATGATTTGGCTTCTTGCAGGAGGAGCAATGCTAGGATCTGTCTATATGGAGACTGACCCTGTCTCATCTCCTAGAACATTAAAAGCAAAAGTACTTTACTCGATATTCTTTGTAGCTGTTGTTACATCCATTAGAATGGTTTTCTCTTTCCCAGAAGGGGTTTCTTTTGCTCTTTTATCATCTAACTTGATTATGCCATTTTTTGATCAATTATGTGATCCAAAACATAAACATGCAAAACTCATTGATCGTTCGTTAAAATTTGCTGGAGTATTTTCTATATTTTTATTATTTGGACTTGGTATCTATGAAAATGTTATCAAACTATCTCCACATGACCAAAATATAAAACATGCTCTTGTTGATAGACCTTTCAAAAAAACCACTCATGAGAGATCTGAATCTCAAAAAATTAATTATTATACTGTCTTCGATACAAATAATAATTTGATCGGGTATGCTTTGAATGTCTTTGATGAAGAAAATTTAGGCGATTTGATTTTTAGTACATTAATCTTTCAAAAAGATAACCTTGTAGGTTTTTATATAAAAGATTCACACCATAAAAGTGATTATATATCTAATTTAGTTCCTAACGATGACTTCCAACATCAATTTATTGGCAAAAGTATTGATGAAATTTTCAATACAACATCATTTATAGAATCAGAGACAGAATTTACACTAAAAATGGCTAAATCTCTCATCAAAAAAGGCTATGAACAGTATCGTAAAATTGATGATACTGTTGCAAAAAAATAATAGGAGCTATTCATGTCTGATCACACTGTAGAAATAGGAAGTGCACAGTTTCATATAACTAATGTTTTTTTTCTTACATTAATTACAGGCTTTTTTACTTTTTTACTTTTATTTGTTTATTATCTAACCTATGTTCCTGAAAATCCTTTGAAGGATGTTGAAGCGTTATTAGGTACAAATAATTCACAGTATATTATTACACAAAAAAATATCAAAATTTCTGATTTGAATTCTTTACCGATTCGTCAAAGATCTCAGATGGTAACTTATTTTAAAACATCAGAAATCCCTCAATTTTTGATTCAAGATAAAAATTCTTCTAAGATTGTAATGAAAGCTTATCTGATTTCATCAGGTGGCTTTGGGGGAGCTATTCAGTCTCTTGTACTTACTGATGGACAAAAAATTATTGCTCATGAAATTCTAAATGCTTCTACAGAAACAGCCGGTTTAGGTCAAAGAGTAGCTGAAACACAGTTCAAAAATCAATTTATCGGGAAAACTGT
>JBOFDR010000132.1:0-7266 GCA_051647205.1 Brevinema sp.
ATCAGAAGCACTGATTATTGAAAAGTCTCTTAGTCATAACGTACCTATATCTATTGGCTTTAATATGATGATTGGTCTTATCTTAAAATTTAAATAATCTAACCTCCTCTTTTAGAGGAGGTTTCTTATTATAAACAAATATTTATAATAACTAACTTAATCTGAATAAAGAGATCTGATCATGATATTTCTTCTAATCATTAAAAATAATTTAAAATTTTTATCTTATGAAATAACGGGGATTCTAAGCAACAACTTTTTATTTGACCTTTATTTTATAAGGCGATTAGCATTGATAGTAGATGCTATAATCGTTTGACTAAATGCTATTTATATGGTATAATTTTTTATCATACTATTTTATATTACAATAACCACTAGTCATTCATAATAAATATTACTGAGTTATAAAACAAAGATTTATAACTATTATCATATAACTGTAATCTCATTTATTCATTTCAGATATCGTTAAGTTTAATAACACAATCCTTTATTTATTTTTACAAAATACAAAGAGTAAAGATAAGATTTTTCTTTATATAATAAAGAAAAATCTTATCTTTATATTTTTCTCTAAAGCTATTATAGAATTAATAAACATTTTAAAATCTATACCTATGTAGGAGGTTATTAATAATGACATTCATTTATTATGATTCACATACAGGCAATGTTGAACGTTTTGTTAATAAGCTCAAAACATTTAATCCAACGTTTATTTGTGTCAAAATAACAGCTGATTTAGTGATCGATCAACCCGGTCATCTTATCACATATACAACGAAAATTGGTGAGATACCTAAAGTAACTGATGCTTTTTTATTAAACTCTCATAATTCTAAATATATTTTAACAATTAGCTCTAGTGGAAATAGAAATTGGGGTGTTAATTTTGCTCTTGCTTCACACATAATTTCTGATCAATTTGATATTCCTGTGGCATTAAAGTTTGAGCTTTCAGGAACCAAACAAGATGTTGCTAATTACATCGAACAAATTAATTACTTGGAGATTTGTCATGCTTAACCAAAGATGGATACATTTGAATAATGAGATCATGTCTAAAACTAAAGATGGAAAATTTCAATTTGAAAAAGATCAAGAAGCTTTAGAAGCTTATTTACAAGATTATGTCGAGCCGAAAACTCAAAAATTTCTCTCTTTAAAAGAACGCTTTGAATATATGATTTTAAATCGCTACTATATTGATTTTTTGAGCATGTACTCTATTGAAGATATAGAACTCCTTTATGCTACGCTCAAAAAGATAGAATTTCGTTTTTCTTCTTACATGAGTGCTTTCAAATTTTACCATAGTTATGCTCTTAAAAATTTTGACCTAGATACTATTTTAGAAAGTTATGAGGATAGGATTGCTTCTGTAGCTTTATTTTTAGCACAAGGAAGTATAACAAAGGCGATCTCATTTGCAGAACATATTATTAAACAAGAATACCAGCCAGCGACTCCTACATTTATGAATGCTGGTCGTTATAATGCTGGAGAACTTGTATCTTGCTTCTTAGATGAGATGGGGGATAGTCTTAGTGGGATTAGTTATATTATAGAATCTGCTATGAAACTATCTTCTATTGGCGGTGGTATTTCTATCAATCTTTCTAAAGTTCGTGCTCGTGGAGAGTCTATTAAAGGTGTTGAAAACCGTTCTTCTGGCATTCTTCCTATTATGAAGATTTTAGAAGATGTTTTTTCTTATGCTAATCAGCTTGGGCAACGTCCAGGAGCTGGTGCTGTATATCTTAATATTTTCCATCAAGATATTTATGAATTTATTGAATGTAAAAAAATTAATGTTGACGAAAAAATTCGTATCAAATCTCTTTCTATTGGTGTTGTGATTCCTGATAAATTTATGGAATTAGCTGAACAAAATAAGCCTTTTTATGTTTTTGGGCCTCATTCGGTGTACCAAGAATATGGTCAATATTTGGATGATATGGATATAGATAGTATGTACGATGAATTAGTTGCAAATCACAAAATTAAAAAAAACTTGCTTAACGCAAGAACTTTACTTATTGATATTGCTAAGACTCAAAAAGAAAGTGGGTATCCTTATTTATTCTTTAAAGGAAATGCTAATAAAAATCATGCACTTAAAGAGTTAGGAAGTGTTAAATTTTCAAATCTTTGTAGCGAAATTATGCAACTCTCAGAACTTTCTGAAATCAATCATTACTATGAAGACGATCAAATTAAAAGAGGAATTTCATGTAATTTAGGCTCGTTAAATATTGCTACTGTTATGGATAATAAAAGTATTCAAAAAACTGTTTATGATGCGATGGATATGCTTACAGAAGTCTCTGATTTAACAGATTTGAAGATTGTTCCTTCTATCAGAAAAGCAAATCAGGAGCTTCATAGTGTAGGTCTTGGAGCAATGAATCTGCATGGTTTTTTCCTCAAGAATTTTATTGCCTATGAAAGTGAAGAAGCTTTAGAGTTTTGTGATATTTTCTTTATGCTAGTTAATTATTATTCTTTGGAACGATCTATGTATATTGCTAAAGAAAGAGGGGAAACATTTAAAGATTTTGAAAAATCAGAATATGCTAATGGAAACTATTTTAATCAATACTTGCAACAAGATTTTATTATTAAAAATGAAAAAGTCAAAGAACTTTTTGTAGGGATGCATATTCCTACAGTTAAGGATTGGAATAAACTTAAAGAAGATGTTAAGAAACATGGTGTATATCATGCTTATCGTATGGCTATTGCTCCAAATCAATCAACAGCTTATATTATGAACTCCACTCCATCTGTCATGCCGATGACAGATATGATCGAAGTTAGGGATGATGGCAATAGTACAGTATTTTATCCAATGCCTTATTTAAGTAATAAGAATATTTTTCTTTATAAATCTGCCTATCATATGAAACAGGAAAAGATTCTTAAACTCGTTTCTGTAATTCAAAAACATGTAGATCAAGGAATTTCTACAATTCTCTTTACAAATAGTATTCAAAGCACTAAAGATATTGCAAAACTATATATTTATGCTTATAAATATGGTTTGAAATCATTGTATTACACAAGAACAAAAAAAATGACAATCGAAGAATGCTTAAGCTGTTCTGTGTAAAGGTCATTTAGGAGAAAGAAAATGTTGCAAAATTCACCTTATAAGGCAGTTAATTGGAACACCCCTGAAAATGATTATGCTGAAATGTTTTGGGAGCAAAATCTCCGCCAATTTTGGATTGATACAGAATATATTCCTTCACGAGATATTGATAGTTGGAATTCTTTAAGCTCTGATATGAAACAGGCTTATTTATATGTACTTGGAGGGCTTACTTTACTCGATACAATCCAAAGTCATACAGGAATGCCTAAAATCATTGACCACATAGATTCTTTACAATGTCGTTCAGTCCTTTCTTATATGTGTATGATGGAAACAATCCATGCAAAATCTTATTCTACAATTTTTACTACTGTTGCAACAACAGCTGAAATTGATGATACTTTTGATTGGGTAGAGAAAAATGAATGTCTTCAATATAAAGCAAAATGTATTGACACTTATTA
This sequence comes from Brevinema sp., assembly GCA_051647205.1. Classification (GTDB taxonomy): domain Bacteria; phylum Spirochaetota; class Brevinematia; order Brevinematales; family Brevinemataceae; genus Brevinema_A. The sequence goes on from JBOFDR010000132.1 coordinate 3,565, forward strand.
TCAAGTCTTAAATAATCCAAATGCTACGCCAAGAGATATTTATATGTCTCTATGTGCGTCTGTATTTTTAGAAACATACCTTTTTTACAGTGGGTTTTTCCTCCCTCTATGGCTTGCTGGACAAGGGCAAATGGTAGCAAGTAGCGATATTATTAAAAAAATTATTGCTGATGAATCTATTCATGGGGTTTTTGTTGGTCTTTTATCTCAAGAAATCTACAAAACTTTTACTAAAGAAGAACAAAAAAGTGTTCGTGATGAGTTAAATGTATTACTCTATGATCTTTTTGAAAATGAAAAAAAATATGCAAAAGAAATCTATACGAATATTGGATTGGTAGATGAGGTTATAGAATATATTAAATACAATGCTAATAAAGCATTGTTAAACCTTGGGTTTGAAGAAGAATTTGAGATTAAAGAAGTAAATCCTATTGTTTTGAATGGACTCGATGTTTCTAGTACACAACATGATTTTTTCTCTAAAAAATCTACTAACTATGAAAAAGTAATTGAGATTGATTATTTAGATGATCATGATTTTCAATTAGAGTTGTAATAAAAAAAGACACCTCATTTTAGGTGTCTTTTTTTATTTTTTAGATTTTTTGTTCTGTGGCAAATAAAATATATTCATCTGTAAGTGTATTATATACTTTTAGTTCAATTAGACCTTGAAAATTTTTTTGAGCAAGAATTGTTTTTTGTTTCTGGTTAAACACTTCTCTAATTTGTGAAGAGGTTTTTATTAGGTAAAGTATTTTAAAAATACCAACCTCAGGATTAAGTACTTTTTCAAGATGATATGAAATAGCATGTACTGTACTACCTTGACCAATAACACCATCGTGAAGAGAGATACTTCCTAATTGATCAGTCTGGAATACTTGGTATTTATCAAAATATATTGTGCTATCAAGATCATTATTAAGAATGATATTTAAGAAAAGTTCACTATTTTTTGATGTGATAAATGTTTTATTAGCAATCTTTTTACGAAATTTTTCCTTAACTGTTTCATTAGTGTCGGAAGCTAGATCTTTTATTTTTTGAGTCATAGAATTATAAGAACTACATCCTTGAAATAATATAAGGATGCAATTGATAAGTATAATAATCCTAGATTTCATAGGTAACACCCTTTTTCAAAATTTAAAATTTATTATTATATATAAGATCTTAATATTGTGTTTCTGTCGCAAAAATAATATATTAAGTTGGATTGTAGGCAAATACTTTTATCTCAATCTTTTGTTCTTGAGTTAGTAAAAGATTTTTAAAAACTTTATTTATTAGTAGCAAACTCTGTATTACTACTACTACTTTCAGCGTATAATTTCATGGTTAGTTTGCCTGTACTTTCTAAGAAGATGATTTTTTTATATTTTGTACCATTTTCTGACTTAATAGTACCATTTGTCATAATATAGGTAATATTAAATAAAGCACTGTCTTTATCAATGACTTTATCTAAGGTATAAACAATGTTTGTTACATGGGAAGTATTATCAAATAGCTCAGATCCTAACTTGATTGTTCCTTTGCTATCAATGGTAAATTCTTTATTTTCTTCAAAATTCACCATGTTCGCGCTATTAAATAGCATCTGAACATTATTTTTAGCACTTTGTGTAGTTACAAACGTTTTTCCACTGATTTTTTGTAGAAATTCTTTAGTGAGAGTATCTTTTTTTTCGTCGCTTATAGTTTCTGTAGAAACACATGACATTAATGCACATAATCCCATAATTGATAATATACTATTTTTCATAATATTCACCTTTTTTAATTAATTTGTATATAGAATAACAGAGATTATATATCAGATCTTAATACTTTGGTTTTATTTATTTTTTATTTTTTGTTAATATTCTATGTAAAGCTATAAAAGTAATACATATATCTATGATTAATATAAATACTATAGAGATTGTTATGTACTATTCTTATTTATTGGTAGCAAATTCTCTATGCTCACCAATACTGTCAGCGTATAATTTCATGGTTAGTCTGCCTGCACTTTCTAAGAAGATGATTTTTTTATATTGTAGATCATTTTCTGTGTTAGTAATACCATCTGCCATAATATAGGCGATATTAAATGATGCACTATCTTTATCAATGACTTTATCTAAGGTATAGATAATGTTCGTTACATGATAAGTACTAGCAAATAGATCAGATCTTAAATTGATCGTTCCTTCATTACCAATAGTAAATTCTTTGTTTTCTTCAAAATCAGTGATATTTGAATCATTAAATAATATCTGAACATCATTTTTAGCACTTTGTGTAGTTACAAACGTTTTTCCACTGATTTTTTGTAGGAATTCTTTAGTGAGAGTTTCTTGTTTTTCTTCGTTAATGCTTTCTGTAGAAGCACATGACATTAATGTACATAATCCTATAATTGCTAGCATGGTATTTGTCATAATATCCACCTTTTTAATTTGTTTGCATACAAAATAACAGCGATTATTATTTTAAAATTAAATTTAAGAAACCGGTGTAGTGTCTAAGGCTTCTGTTACTATTCCATCTGGAAGTAGTTCAGTTGCAAAATCCTTATGAACACCATCACTGCCTTTTAATAAAATCATGACTATACCACCTGCATTTTTTTTGACAACGATGGTTTTGTTTCCAATGTCTGTTGCCTCATAAAATGATCCATCTTTACTATAACGAACATCATATAGAGCAGATTCCTCATCTATACCTTGAAGTAATGTATAGCTAATTTCGTTTACTTTACTGAATCTTGTAAAGTAAGAAGGATCTTTTAAGACAATATCTCCATGTTCATCAACAATAAATTCCTTTCCGCTTTTAAAACTAGTTGTGTGAGTTCCTCTAAAAATAGGAACAGCAATTTTAGATGCACTCGCTGTGACAAATGTTTTTCCAGCGATCATATCTTTGAATGCAATTGTCACAGGATCTGAGCTATGGACTATCTTATTAGATTTTCCACATGAGGTAATAAGTATTATTCCTATTAATGCTAGTGTTTTTTGAGATGTCATAACCTACCTACCTTCTTTATTAATTATAAAACATTTTTTTGATCAGCATTACTGATAACGATTTTTATTATATAAAATGATAAAAACAAACTACCTAAAGAGCACGAATTGCACTCTTTAGGTATTGCCATGATGGCTTTTGCCTTGCTTTATTATTAGTGTAAACACTTATGTCAGTGATAATTACACACTGTTTTTATAGTATGTAAGATCCTAGCTACCTTGTGTAGCGAGTTTTTGCATTCCAGATTTATCTGATTTAGTTGTTTCAAGTTTGATGGAGACTTTACTGTTGTCTGTACTTAGCTGTACTTTGTGGAATTTAGCATCTGTAGCTTTTTTCAACTCATGAGGAGCTGCAGACGTATTTGTGCTTGTATAATAAACGCTATAGATACCATCATCTTTACTGGTTGCTTTTTCAAAGAGATAGTAAATAGAAGTAAGGGCTTTATCTTTTGCGAGGCCAGTTTTGTCATAAATAAGAGCAAAATCACCTGTTTCACTAACAGAAAATGTTTTATCTTTTTCAAATTCTGCTTTATCTGTACTAGTAAAAGAAACTTCTAAATCTGTAGGATTGTCTGTTTTAAATTTTTTACCTTTAATCTGTGCAAGAAACTGGTTATTTAATGCTAACTGTTTTGCTTTAGCAACAGCTGCTGCTTTACTTGTT
>JBOFDR010000133.1:0-14138 GCA_051647205.1 Brevinema sp.
GGCAACAATCTTTGGGATATTATTGGTCTAAAATACCATTCTTAATGAAGCAACCCATAGAGAAATAATAGACACAAACACCACAACACCGATCGCTCGACTATTTTTTTTAGTTAATGTTAGTATAGATAAGAGAAGTGTTGCAAAGAAAATAGAAAATATAATCAACAGGTTATTAATAGGAGTTTCTTTCCAAAAATTTCCCGAGACTAATATAGAAGCCAAAAGCAATGATACCAAATTAAACATATTACTTCCTGAAATATTTTCTATAGCGACACTCACATGCCCTTTTCGGATAATTTGGAAGGTTGTTGCAAATTCAGGTACTGACGTAACAAATGCCAATATTAATGTTCCTATAAAATGTTGTCCTAATGGTTTATTAATAATAGGAGCTGGAATTGAGGATAGATTGTCACATAAAATCACTAAAAACCAAGAGATCCCAATTATTAAGGTTGCAAAAAATATAAATCCAAAAACAACTTGAGGAAGTGTTTTGGTAGAGATAAGAAGTTCTTGGATATTATTTTGAGAGTCTGTATGAGTATTTTGATGTAAAGTAAAATTATAAGCCATCCCCCAAACATAAATCCCTACCCCAATCATAAAAAGAAGGTATTTGTTTATGTGAGCATCTTTGATCCAAGCTAATCCGATCCCAAAAGTAGGTATACATAGGATCAGAATACTAATTAATAAACTAAATAAAGAGTGCTCTGTAATCTTTATTTTTTGTTTAAAATGGATAAGACAAATAATACTTAGAATTGCAAGATTGACAAGGTTAGATCCTAAAACTCCTCCTGAAGCAAGACCAAAGAGACCTTTTTTAGCGGAAATAATTGTGCTGATTAATTCTGGTACAGAAGTAATAGCTGCGATCAACAAAAGCCCAATAAAAGCTCCAGAGATATGAGTTAATATAGATAGTTCATCAGCATATTGGACTAGCTTATCACCAACTATAAAGATCACAAAAATACAACACAAAATAAATACAAGAATAATATAAAAATTAGAAAGCATACTAACCTCTTTTTTGTTTCAAAATAAAACACTTAGATGCTAGATAAATAAGAACAGCTATTAGAACAATTAAGGCCCCTGGTGCAATATCTAATTGAATAGATAAAAAAATACCTGCGATCATAGAAAATATCGTATAAAAAAATGAAATCAGCAGTGTGGTTCTTATATTTTTTTGCCATAATAAAGAAAAAGAAGCTGGTAGTATTGTCATTGCCGAAACAAGCAACACTCCGACCAATCGAATACCTAAAATAATACTAAGAGACAGTGAAGCATAGATAATTGTATCTAAAATCCCTGCTCGAACTCCAGCGACGATTGCCAATTCTCTATCAAAACTAATATACAAAATTTTACCAAAAAATGGCAAGAAAAAGGCATAAACAATAATAGTAATAATCAATCCTATCATAATCTCTTGAGAAGTAATTCCTATTAAATCACCAAATAAAAAACCCATCAAATTAAAAGACTTATTCTTATTAAAAGATAACAATGTCATACCTAAAGCCATAGCACCTGAAAAAAAGAGGTTTGTCCCTATATCAGCTGTTTTTTTATGCGTTTTCCCTGCAATAATTGTTAATCCAACACAAAAAATAGAACTTACTAAAAAAGGATCCCATCCTATTAAATTAGCAATTCCAATACCACCAAAAGCTGCATGTTCTGTACCTATGGCTAAAAATGAGAGTCTTCGTGTTACAATAATAAAAGATATCAATGCAAACAAAAAAGATAGTATTATAGAAATAAGGATCGCGTTTCTGAAAAAAACAAACTCAAACATTTCATCATCCTTTTTAAGATCATTATATAAATATCAATATGAATAATATTATACTAAAAAAAGCAGAAAAGTTCAAACAAAATTATTTAAACAAAAAATAATTATTAAAAACTAAGGGTATAAAAAAAAAGCCCTATGTGGTTAGCATAGGGCTTTGTAATAAAGAAAACTTTTTAAGATTCAAAATTACTCTGGGTTTTTTTCAATATTAATTATATATTTATTATATCATATATACAGTAGATTGTATATATGATATTAATTACTATTTATTTTACCAATAAATGCAATATTTATATATATTTAAAGTTAACAAGAACAGAATTGTCAGAAGAATATCTTATGTTTATTTGTATTTTCTGATAAAATTATTATCAATAATTCAAGAGTTGGACTAAAATTTGACTTTATTACTAAGATAAGTATAACATAAAGATCAGAGTATCATAATTTTTATTTTACAATCTAGGCAATTTTATTTAAGAAATAGTAATCACATTGTCGAAAATTAATTATCTCTTATTTATAGGAGCATTTATGAGTGGGCGATTATATGTAGTAGGGACACCTATCGGTAACTTAGAAGATATTACCTATCGTGCTGTGCGTATTTTAGGTGAAGTGCCTATTATTGCTTGTGAAAATACATCACGTACAAGAAAGTTATTGACCCACTTTGAGATTCAAAAAAAGAAAATTATTGAATGCTCTCCAGCCAACGAAAGAAACTCGGCAAAAGGCATTGGTCAGTTTCTTGCACAAGGGGTTGATGTTGCTTTAGTTAGTGATGCTGGTACACCTAGTATCTCTGATCCAGGAATGTTTGCTGTTAAAACAGTAGCTGAATTAGGTTTTGAAGTTATAGCTGTTCCTGGTGTTTCTGCATTAACAACTATTATTTCGGTAGCAGGAATTGGTGGAGAAAACATTATTTTCACAGGATTTTTATCAAAAAAAGAAGGACAAATTCAAAAAACACTTATACAGTTTGCAGATAAAAATAATGTCCTTGTTGTGTTTGTTTCCTGCCACCGAATAAAAAAGTTTTTAAAAACTCTAAAGGATCTTGATGATTCTGCCGATATTATAGTAGGAAAAGAATTAACAAAATCTTTTGAGACTATTTATCGAGGTTCTATATCAGACATCGAAGGACAATTAAAAGAGGAAGAAAAAGGCGAGTTTGTTGTAGTAATAAAATTCCTTAATCCACTTTCTTTAGAAAAGATACCTATAAAAATAGTAAAATCCAAGAAAGAAAAACGAAAACAAAAATTATAGACTCTAATAAATTATTGCTATACATGGCTGTATATAGTAATTTAGAGATTCAAATATATCTATAGTGTGACGAAACAGGGAGAAAACTTTTAGGAGGTTCGTTCATGGAGATTAGAAATGTTGGTGGTGTTACTCCTCCATCCAATTCCCAAAACTCAAAAAAAACATATGTTCAAAATACACAATCACCGCAATCAGATGACTCATTAAACGTATCTAATGAGGCTAGATTGTTAGAAGATGAAGCATTTATTCGTGATGTTCTCAATCGCACCCCTGATATTAATCTAGAAAGAATTCAACAAGTAAAAGAAAATCTTCAAAATGGAACTTATGATAAAAAAGAAGTACTTGACACGATGACAGAAAATCTAATGAAAGCTCTTGGACTATAAATTCTTAGATAAAAAATCATATTAAAAGATTCTTAGATAGAAAAAACACCCTATTTCAAGGGTGTTTTTTATTATTCTTCTTCATCCATTAATAATTCATGGAGATCTTTTTCGCTAAATAAGCCTACTACTTCATGTAGTTGAATAGCTCTTCGAGAACCAAAGAGACCAGGTTTTGCCTTAAACTTAATATTTCGCCCAATGAACACTTCTATGTCTGAGCTCATTCCTGCATCAAATCTGATAACATCCCCTTCTTTGAGGCGACTAACATCTGAAAAAGATAGGGTGGTTTCTGCTAATTGTGCAATTATAGTTAATTTAATATCGTTAATTTGTTGTTTAATAAAATTAATATGTTCTGTAGTAACACTTTTATTCACAGCTGCATACCAATATTGTGCAGAGAGCTTGGTAATAATAGGCTCGATTGTAATATAAGGGATACAGAAGTTAATCATCCCTTCTACCTCTCCTATTTTGGTATCAAAAGTAGTTAAAATAACCATACTATTTGGGGGAACAATCCCTACGAATTGGGGGTTTGTTTCGATATTCCCGAGACGAGGACGCAAATCTGTCATATTGGCCCAAGATTCACGAAGATTTCCAAGCAAACGCACTAAGATCCCTTCAATTACAGACATTTCAATATCTGTCAGTTCACGATTGGTTTTTAGAGTCTCCCCCTTACCTCCAAACAAACGATCAATAATTGAAAAAGTAATTGCAGGATCAACCTCAATCACAGCACTGCCTTTTAGGGGATCCATATTCACGATTCCTAAAGTAGTTGGAGAAGGAATAGAACGAGTAAATTCTTCATATGTCAACTGATCTACAGACACCACGTGCACCTGAACCAAAGATCTTAGCTGTGCTGCAAGAGATGTAGTCGTAAGACGTGCAAAAGTCTCGTGGATCATCTGTAGAGTACGCACTTGATCTTTAGAAAATTTATCCGGCCTACGGAAATCATAAACTTTAAGACGTTTTTTATTTCCGTAAGGCGTTCTTCCACCTTCACGTTGTTGTTCATCGCTTAATGCAGGATCAGGAAATCCCGAAACAGCCGTAAGAAGGGCGTCTATTTCATCTTGTGACAATATTTCTGTCATCGCTATTCCTTATCTTTTTTTACAAATAAAATTATATTAGGAAATTTGAAATTCCGTATAGTAGATAGCTTCCACTTCACCATTAATCATAATATTGTTAATAGTTCTTCTAATTTCTTCTTTAAGCTGTTCTTTTTCTAGATATTCATCGAGTTGATTTTTTTCTTTTGTATTCAATAAATTCAAAATTAAATCTTTAATCTGAATCGTTCTAGAAACTAATTCGTTATGTAAGAGTTTATTTTCTGTTTTATAGCCAAGTGATAAGGAAATTCTAATAAAGTGATTTGCATCAATGTCAGCTGTATTTAATCGAAATTCCCCAACATCAAAATAAGATAATGGAGCTGGTTTTGGCTGTAGTTGAACAGTAATAACATCTTCATTTCTTTCTTTATTAATTTTTCCGTTAAATACTAAAAACATAATACTTACCGAGAAAATAATGGAAACAATAACAGAAATAAGATATCCGAGTGCTTTTGACAAAAATTGAGCAATAGGACTAGTAGATTTTATCGTCTGGCTACTCTCCAGATCATCGTCAAGCATTTCTTCATCTGTGGGCATGATTTCCTCCTCTAGTATATGACATCAAGTGTTGATTTATTAATACGCAGTGTTATACATCATATATATATTTTATAAAAAAAAATGAGAAATTGCAACGTTTTAAGCAATATATTTTTATTGATAAATTTTTACTTCTATGATAAAATATTAAGAATATTATATATTGAATTTTTTATTTTAAACAAATACAATAAAACAAATAAAAATGATTTCTCCATAATATAAGGAGTCAAAAATGATTATTTGTTATCAAAACGGGGTTTTCAACCAAAACACATGGATTTATAAAAACCCTAAAACAAAAGAAGCAATAGTTATAGATCCTGGCGATAAATTAAATAAATTATTTGATTTACTAGCAGATTACACCATAACACATATATTGATCACTCATGGTCACCCTGACCACATTCAAGGTTTAGCTGGAACGAAAAACATCTATCCTCAAGCACAAATTGTCAGTCATGAATTATCTAAAAAAACATTTAGTAATCCTGACTACAATCTGTCTCATTATATGAATTTTGAAGTAATCGCACCTCAAGCTGACCAAACATTTTCTGGAGAATATAGTACTATTTCTTTTCTTGGTACAGAATGGGAATTATTTTATACTCCTGGGCATGCAATTGATCATATATGTATTTATAATGCTGATAAAAAAATTATCTTTATTGGAGACATGATTCTTGAAAAACAAGATATTCTTGCTACACAGATATCTAGTGGTGAATTAATGATCCCAAGAGATTTTGAATTTACTATTGGAAGAACAGATTATCCTTTTGGGTGTAATACTGATATGATGTATAATTCTGTTTTAAAGATCCTATCTTTACCAGAAGATACTTTTGTTTATTCAGGTCATGGACGTATTTTCACTATCAAAGAAGCAAAAGATTGTCTCTATTCTTATATTAGTGAAAAAATAACATAGAATCAAGGAATAATTATGATAAAACAATATAATAATGGTCTTTTTCAAGAAAATACATGGGTGTATATTAATGATCACTCAAATGAAGCAATTGTTGTCGATCCAGGTGATGATTGCGATGGATTATTCGAAATTATCGGCACCTCAAAAGTTACTCATATTTTTATTACTCATGGTCATTTTGACCATATTCAAGGATTAGAAGAAGTAAAAGAAAAGTATCCAGAGGCACTAATTGTGGCTCATGAACTCAGTAATCAAACTTTTACTGATCCGAACAAAAATTTATCCCACTTAGTCGGCATGGATATTATTGCTCCTAGACCTGATATTACTTACGATGGAGAAACATTCCTCATCGAAGCGTGCGGTCAAGAATGGTCTTTAATCCATACTCCTGGACATGCAATTGATCATACAATTTTCTTTGGACAAGATCAGACAATCTTTGGTGGTGATCTATTATTTGCAGAAGGAGCAACAGGAAGAATTGATTTTCCTGATTGTGATCCCATAACTATGCGTGTCTCCCTAGCCAAAATCCTTTCTGCACCGGAAACAGCAATTGTCTACCCAGGGCATGGATCTTCTTTTACCATAAAAGATGCAAAACCTTATTTTGCTACTTTAAATTTTTAATATCTCTTAAACTAAAAATACCCCTTACAGGGGTATTTTTAGTTTAAAGTTTCTAATTCTTCTTTGATAAAACTTACTAAGTCTCTGATGTATTCTTTAGTAAATTTGAGTTCTATACCTGCAATATGATATAGTTCTGCTAATGGTTTTTGATGGCCAGCATTAAGAAAATTTTTGTAATTTTCAAGAGCACGATGTTTATCTTTTTTATATTCTCGATATACAGCTAAAGCTCCTAACTGTGCAATACCATATTCGATATAATAAAATGGTACTTCAAAAATATGAAGCTGAAAAAGCCATTGTATTGCTTTTTGCTCTTCAAGGCCAGACCAATCTAGTCCAGCTTTATCAGAAAATTGTTTCATGATTTCTAAAAATGCTTGCTCGCGTTTTTCTGCAGTATTAGCAACAGTGTAGATTTGTTGTTGGAATTTATCAACAATCATACACCATGGGAAGAATTTTAAAGCACCTGCAATCTGATCATATTTGGCTTTTTTGAAATCTGCAGGATCATCGTAACATTCATTCCAATGATCCATTGTTAACATTTCCATGCTCATTGATGCAAGCTCTGCAGCTTCCATCGGAAGACCAAGCAGACTGGTATATTGATGTTTGGCTTGAGCAAATTCATGCATTGCATGCCCAATCTCATGGACAAGCGTTATCAAATCACTATGCATACCAACAGCATTCATAAAAATAAATGATGCTCCATACTGATAAAGGGGATAAGAATATCCACCAGGAGCTTTATTTTTTCTATTAAAAAGATCTAATAAATCGGTATCTCTCATCGAGGTGAAATTTTGTCCAAATAACGGATCTGTTTTTGTCATCATCGTGATATGTTTTGGGACAAGATCTTTAGGATCCTTAACAGGCTTCAAAATCTTTCCGTCCAAAGAAACAGCCATATCCCAAGGTCTCAGAGTATCGAGCTTGAGGGTGTTTTTTCTTTTTTTATTAAGTTCTGCAATCAAAGGCATTATTTCTTCGTGAACAGCATCATGAAAAGCATGTATATCTTCTACAGTATAAGAGAAACGTCCTTTTGCCTGATGAGTCAAATCACGAAAATTTTTGAATCCTGCATTTTTTGCCATTTCTTGTCTGATATCAAATAACTGATCAAAAAGCTTATTTAATTGATCTTTATGTTCCATCATCTTAATGTTTCGTGCACGCCATGCTGATTCTCTGATAGATCGGTCTTTTTCGTGAAGATACACAGCAAGCTCAGGGAGCGTTTTTTCTTCTCCATTAAACTCAACAGACATCCCACCAACAATCGTACGATACTCTATGCCAAGTTCTGATTCTTTGATACTAAGAGGAATATTTTCTTCTCGGAAAAGCTCATAGCTGTTACGCATTATTTTTTCGAGTAATACGCCCGTTGTGCTATGAGTATTAATCCATTCAGATAAAGCAGGTGAATTTAAGATAATTTTTTTAAAAGCAAAATCTTTTGCAGCATAGTAGCCAATGATATTTTGTTGAAAAGCGTTATAATCTTCTAAAATTTTTTTATCACTGGTATCACAAGTACTTTTAATATAAATCTGTGCACCGGTATCATTAATTTTATGATTGAGTTCATCAATTTTTTTTAAGAATAATTCTAATTCTTCAAGAGTTTGAGGATTAGAATGTTCAAGTTGAGAAACCCATGATTCTAATCGTGAAATATCATAAGGATCAATGACCCCTTCAAAAAATACTGGTGATTTGATTGATAGCTTCATAATTATTCCTTATTTAATATATTTTTATCTTTGATAGGTAACTAGGCTTGTGCGATTTTTTTGAATCTCATCTCTAATTTCGACAAGTTTTTCTTTCTCTTTTTGTACCACAGCTTCAGGAGCTTTTTTGGTAAATTCATGATTATTTAGTTTGCCACTAATCGATTTTTCTGCTTTTTGGAGGCGTTCAATCTCTTTTTGGAGGCGTTCAATCTCTTTATCTTTATCAATTAATCCTTCTAAATTTAAGAACACTTGAAAATCAAATTCTGATGAAGTAGCTTCTTCAGCTTTTGCCTGATAATCTTCATCGACAACCGTAACATGAGAAAGTTTTGCTAATTTTTCAATAACACCATTATTTTGTTCAAAAAACTCTTTTAAGTTAGATGTTACTGAAATAGTACAAGTAGGTAACGTAGCTGGGGGAACATTATTTTCAGATCTGATCTCACGAATCATATATAGCGCTTGTTCTAGACGCTTCATTTGTTCATCCGTGTCTATAAATATTTCTTTTTGATCAAACTGAGGATAAGTCATAAAAGCAACATGAGATTCACTAAAAAGCTCGCGCATGATTTTTTCAGTAACAAACGGCATAATAGGATGAAGCATTTTTAGGATTCTTTTAAAGATAACAACAATAGCACTGAGTTTTTTTTGAACAAGTCTTGGATCACCTGATGTTAATGCAAATTTAGAACTTTCAACATAACGATCACAAAAATCTCCCCAAAGAAAATCATATACTTCTTTAGCCACTTCATTAATTCGGAAACGATCAAAGCGCTGTTCAATTTTTTGGATCACATGATTAAATCTTGTCAGTATACTTTTATCAAAAGCATCCTCAGCATAGGAAAGAATCTTAGATTCATTGACAGTCTTTACATCAAAACTATTGTTTTCAATATTCATTTCGATAAAGCGAGCTGCATTCCAAATTTTGTTAGCAAAACGTTTACCAAGATCTACCTGATCTGATGAATAAAGAATATCATTGCCCAGTGGTGCAAGACGAATAATAGAGAATCTCAAAGCATCCGCGCCATAGCTTTTCATGATATCAAGAGGGTCTGGAGAATTTCCTAGAGATTTACTCATTTTTCGACCAAGATCATCACGTATAATTCCTGTAAAGTAAACATTTTTGAATGGAATTTCTTTACGAAAATGTTGTGTTGCCATAATCATCCGAGCCACCCAAAAAAAAATAATATCAGGTCCTGTAACCAAGGTATCCGTAGGGTGGTAGTAATTACGTTCTTCCTCTGTTTTATGGACAGCATAAGACCATAGCCAAGAACTTGCCCAAGTATCAAGAACAGATTCTTCTTGATCCATTGCCGATTGGCACTTTGGACAAGACACCACATGATCTGTACTTACTTCAACATGTTGACAGGAAGTACACGTATATACAGGGATTCGATGCCCCCACCAAAGCTGACGAGAAATACACCAATCCTTAATATTATCAAGCCAATAATAATATGTTTTTGTCCAGTGAGAAGGATAAAATTTTATGTTTTCTTCAACAACAATTTTTTTTGCCTCAGCGGCAAGTGTTTTCATAGAGATAAACCATTGCTCAGAGAGCATTGATTCAATAGGAACATTCCCACGTTGGGAATAGCCGACTTTATGAGTATAATTTTCTGTTTTAATGAGAAGATTTAATTCTTTTAATGTAGCCACAACAGCCTTACGTGCTTCAAATCGATCAAGCCCCCTAAACTTAGCTGGGACAGTATCGTTCATCATGGCTTCTTCTGTCATCACAATAGGCATTTCTAATTGATGACGAAGACCGACTTCATAATCGTTAGGGTCATGTGCAGGAGTTACCTTTACAGCACCTGTTCCAAATTCAGGATCTACATAAGAATCAGCAATGATTGGAATTTCTTTGTTGACAATAGGAAGAAGTACTATTTTTCCAACAAGATGTTGATAACGTAGATCGTCAGGATTTACCATCACGGCTACATCTCCAAACATAGTCTCAGGACGAGTGGTTGCAATCGTAATACTTTCATTAGAATCTTTTAATAAATAAGCAACATGCCATAAATGTCCTTGATCTTCTCTGTGTTCGACTTCTTCATCAGAGATCGCAGATTTTGAGACAGGACACCAATTGACCATACGTTTACCCTTATAAACAAGTCCTTCACGATAAAGATCCACAAAAACATCAAGTACTGCCTTTGAGTATTCTGTATCCATCGTAAAACGTTCACGGCTCCAATCACAAGAGACACCAAGACGTTTTAATTGATCATTAATAATCCCACCATATTTTTCTTTCCATTGCATTGCATACTCAAGAAATTTCTCACGACCAATATCTTGTTTGTTGATTTGCTGTTCAGAAAGCCATTGAATAACTTTAGATTCGGTAGAAATAGACGCATGATCTAATCCTGGAATCCAACATGCCTCAAAACCTTGCATTCTTTTATACCTGATAAGTACATCTTGAATAGTATTATTGAGAATATGCCCCATATGAAGCATTCCTGTGACATTAGGAGGAGGCATGACAATAGTATAGGGCGTTTTATTAGTTGGTTTAGAATAAAAACGATTTTGTGCTAGATCTTCTTGAAGAAGTAGTATTTCAAAATCTTCAGGATTATATTGAGATAAATTGGGCATTAATGCCTCCTTGAATGTTGAACAATTAACATATCAATACCGATGCTGATATCCTTATATTATAATTCTTAAGAGATAAATTGTCAATAATATCCTTAAGAGTAGGGGATAAAAAATAAAAAGTTTGATTTTTTAAACAAAATTCATTATAATGTTGGAAACAACCTATAAATACCGCTAAATATCGAGGATACTATGAAAAAAATTCTTGGAATTCCAATGGAAGCATTAGAAGAAATTAAAGATTTATTTGAACAAACAGACATCCAAGATTTCTTACATAAAGAAAAAGATCGTTCTATTCATATTCAACGTAAAAAACATGTAGTAATTACTCCTGTTGTAATGAATACATCGGTTCCTACACCTCATCATATTGAATCTATCCCTGTAGAAATGAATGAAGAAGTCTGTGCTGTTCGAAAACCTACAGAGTCTGAAGATGTATTTAACGATGAAAACAAATATACAAAAATCAAATCCCCTATTATGGGAACTTTTTATACATCATCAGCACCTGATATGCCTAATTTTGCAGAAATTGGAAAAGTTATTCAATCTGGAGACACAGTATGTATTGTGGAAGCGATGAAAATCTTTAACGAGATTAAAGCTTCTGTATCAGGAACAATTGTTGCCATCCTCAAACAAAAAGGCGATAACGTATGTGTTGATGACGAGTTATTCGTTATCGAAAAAAAATAATGTCGCTTCGACGAGTTTATCTCCACTATCCATTTTGTTTGACCTTGTGCCGTTATTGTAATTTTTCTGCAGGGGCTCCCCCCAAAGAAGAGTTTACTCAGCCTTATCTTGAAGCCTTGATCAAAGAAATCCAACATTTTGGAGAAAAATTTGATCTCCAAAATATTGCAAAAGATTCTTTTTATTTTGGGGGAGGAACGCCTTCTCTGATGCCCGAAAAGAATTTTGAGAAGATATTTGATCTTATCCCACTACATAAAAATACAGAAGTTACCTTAGAAATCAATCCTGAAACTGTGACCAAAGAAAAAGCTAGATTTTGGAAATCAATAGGGATAAATCGTGTTTCTCTTGGTTGGCAATCAATGAATCCAAAGACTTTGTCCTTTTTGGGCAGATCTGGTAATCATACTGATAATCTGAGATCTTTTGAACTTTTAAGAGAAGCAGGATTTGATAATATTTCTGTAGATCGGATTTTATCGGTTAAAAACGATACTGATACTGATTTTTTAGAAGCTTTACAGACACATACACCTGATCATATTTCTACTTATCAGCTTAGTATAGAGGCTAAAACAGTGCTCCATTTTTGGACAAAGACTAAAAAATATTTCCCTACTACCGATTTCGATGCGATTAATATAGAACAAAAAACACACAGAGCACTGACACAGCTAGGTTTTGAACAATACGAAACATCCAATTATCATAAGAACAATAAAAAAGGACAACATAACCTTGGTTATTGGAATTACGAGTACTGGCTAGGTCTAGGTGCGGGCGCATCTGGGTTTATTCCCAATGACAAACTTGGATTTCGATATCGAAATCAGTTCTCCTTCAAAGACTACCTCAAAAACCCTCTTTTTTATGAAGAGGAAGAAAGTATCGATTTTAAAACAGCAATAAAAGAAGCATTAATGCTGGGAATCAGAAAAAGAGAAGGTATTATCAAAAAAGATTTCGAGAAAAGATTTTATAATCAAAATTTTTGCTCGCAAAACTCTCCTATATCTTGGCAAACATTATTTCCAAACGGAATACCTCAAGAATATTTTGAAGAAACAAAAAAAACAATAATCCTAAAACAACAAATGATACCATTCACAAACCCTGCAACAGTAGCTCTATGGGAATCACTATCTCAACAAATATAAGGAATACCTGATGAAAAAATTATTAGAACATCAAAGTTTAATCTATGGACTTAGCTTTATTATCGGCACAAGTATATGTGCTTTTATTTTAGGAAATTCTATTAAATCTTTTCAAAATTCACAACGTACTGTTGTAGTTAAAGGATTATCAGAGCGTGAGGCACCAGCAGATATTGTTATTTGGAGGATCACTCCAAAAAGAACAGGTGCAAATTTAAATACTGTTTATCAAGATATCCAAAAAGACATTAACTTAATTTATAACTTTATGACAAATGAGCAAATTGCCGAAAATGAAATTACCATTTCCCAACCAAATATGGAAGATGCTTTTTCATTTGGTTATCGTGAGACAAGACTTGAAGCTCGTTTTTCTGGGGAACAAACTATTTCTCTTTTTACACCTAATGTCAATACTGTCAGAAGTATTTTCTCCAAGTTCACTGAATTAGCAAGAAAAGGTGGACTTCAATTTCAAGGTAATAATCGTTACGATTCTAGTTCTTTAGAATATTTATTTACCAATCTAAATTCAATTAAACCAAGTATGATTAAAGAAGCAAATGAGCATGCTCGAGCAGCAGCCTTACAATTTGCCAATGATTCACAAAGTAGACTTGGTAAAATTAAAAAAGCCTCCCAAGGACAATTTGTCATAGAAAATAGAGATAGTGTAACACCTTATATTAAAAAAGTACGTGTTGTATCTACAATAGAATATTTTTTAGTTGATTAAAAATATTTTGAAAACAAAAAGGAGGGACCATGATTTCATTAAAAGATTATAATCTTAATACAATTAGAGATTATTCTAATGATCAATTTCAAGCTCATATTACACAAATAGAAAGTATTTCATTAAATAATGATTTTGGTTCCTTTGGAGTGCACCAATTATTAGATAAGTATCTTAAGTTGATTACAAAAATCTTTGAGATACATTTGTCAACAGGACAAGAGGATTTTCCTTGTTCAAAGGAAGAGACTGTTCTTTATGATCTAGCTGTTGAAATCATCAGGCTTTGCTACAAACATTCTTATCAAACATCACCCGATGATAATGATTGGGAAAATCCATTTTAATAAC
>JBOFDR010000134.1:0-3398 GCA_051647205.1 Brevinema sp.
AAATGTTGGTGTTTGTGACTCACCTAAGGCTAAAAAAGGCTTAGGTGTAAATCCTTCTTGTGGGGATAAACTATTACTTTCTATGGAAATGGACAACGATATGATTGTTTCTATTAAGCATGATAGTGATGGTTGCTCAATTTTTCGATCTTCTTGCTCTATGATGAGTCAGCTTATAACAGGAAAAACGAAAACCGAAGCATTAAAGATTCTTGAAATTTATATGAGATTGATTACTTTTGATGAGAAAAATGAATTTTCTGCTGAAGAGCGTCATTTATTAGGCAAACTTCAGGTATTTGAAAATGTACGTAATTATCCTGCTCGTGTTAAATGTGCTGCATTATTTACAAGAACTTTACAAAATTTGTTAGAAAATGAAAATTCTGAAGAAGAAATTGTTAGCTCTAGCGAAGATAAGTAGCAAAAAGACTGATCAAAATGATCAGTCTTTTTGTTTATATATTGTTATGTTTAATGATACTAGTTTAGCGATAGAACAAGGTAATTTTCAATAAGCCATGAATTTTGACCAGTGCGGTACAGAGTGAATGTATATCGCAGGCGTCTATTTGTAAATCGAATACTTTCTATAGCATCAACAGTAACAGTAGCGCTGTCATCTTCGATGATTGTTCTTGTGATTTTATAACTTGTTAAAGGAATATTCCAGTGAGTAGAGAAAAATCTTTTGAATTGATCAATGATCTCAAGCTTAAATACTCCTGAAGTAGCTTGATCATATTGTTTAGCAAAATTAGGAAAACTATAAATTAAACGCTCAGGATCAATATGTAACAAAAATAACTCCCAATTTTTTTCCATTTGAGAATTAAAAAAACTCATAATAATTTCATTAGGTAATAATCGAGATAACTCTTTGAATTTAGCTGTTTGAATAAGAGTTTCTTTTAATATTGCTTCTTGAACCACCGAAGGTACTGATTGCGAAAAAGATGCAAAAGATGATCTATAAGGTGTACTGTGATTATCAGGATCTGGAAAAAACAATGCTTCAATATAATATGTCTTAGCTTCACTGAGATCATAAAAATCACGAATATTAAATATTTTTGAAAACGATTCTCCTTGAAGAAGGGTGATTTCTCTATATTGTGAAGGATCTGATGCTTTTAATTTTATTAATGCTTGTAGATTGTTTTTAATAGGGATGATGATATTTTGAGAAGTTCTCAATTCAAAAGTAATTGATTGATGTGATAAAAAATCATCAGCAAGTGAAAAAGTAATAGGACTATTACTTTTGTTGAAGATTTTTACACAAGCATCAATAGCTTCGTTTCCTGCATAATTTTGTTTAATAAAGGAAACTTGAACCGAATACAGAGAGTCGGTGGTATTTTGTGCATAATTCACGATCACGAATAGAAAAAAGAATGATAGTAAGGATATATTTGTTTTCATAATAGCACCTAAAAAGTATTCTCTCTTATCATATCGGATTTTTTAAAAAATATGTTAGAATATTATTCTAGTCAAAATTACTAAATATGATATTTTTTTTAAAATCATTTGACCCTAGTTAAATAATCATGTAAAATTATACAGGTAATATAAATTATTTTTTTAAATATTTCATATAAAAAAGGAGTTTTTCATGGAAAGAATGCCTCGTAAAGTTGCCGTGATCGGAGTAGGAAATGTAGGTTTAGGGACTGCTTTGTCTATTTTATTTCAAAATGCTGCAGATGAACTTGTTTTGATCGATCGTAATGAAAGTAAAGCCCAAGCTGAAGCTTGGGATATGGCTAATGCTGTTAACTATCTTAATAAAAGAGTAGATGTTACTTTAGGATCTTATGCTGATGTAAAAGACATGGATATTATTTGTATTGCTGCTGCTGCTGCACCTCCTGCTGGTGGTGATCGTTTAGCAGAGCTTGCATTAAGTTCAAAAATTACTCGTTCTATTGTCAGGGAAGCTGTGGACAATGGTTTTAATGGTATCTTTATTATCGAAACAAATCCTGTTGATATTATGACAAAACACGCTCTTGAAGAATCTGGATTCCCAGCAAATCGTGTTATTGGAACAGGTACAACATTAGATAGTTCACGTCTTAGACAAATTATTGCTAAAATCTGTGATGATGTTAATGTACATTCTGTTAAAGGCTATACTATGGGTGAGCACGGTAATTCACAAGCTGTTATTTGGAGTAGTGTTACTGTTGGAGGAAAATCTTACCTCGAAATGCGTAAAGAAAACCCAGAAAAATATGCTCAAAAATCTCTTGAAGAACTTGAAAAAGAAGTTGTCCAAATGGCTTGGGATATTATTAATGGAAAAGGATGTACTGCTTACGGTATTGGGGCTTGCACAACACGTATTATTAGAGCAATCTTTGGTGATGAAAGATCTGTTATACCTGTATCTGCTATGCTAAATGGTGAATATGGATATACAGGAATTGTAGCAAGTACTCCTGCAATTATTGGTAAAAATGGTATTGAAAAAGTTATCGAACTCAATATGACATCTGAAGAAAAAATAGATCTTAAAAGATCTTTAGACCTTCTCCAAAAATATTCATAAATATTAAAACTGTTAATCCAACACCGTCTCTTTTTAAAGAGACGGTGTTGGATTTTGTATACACTATATCATTATTTTGATATACTTAATAATATTGACAAATTAAAGAAATCCTGTTAAAATATAATTACACTTGGGGGTGTTTGGCTTCGATCGGAAGATTCTACAACATAAGTTTCAGGCGGGTCTGAGTATATCCTTAAACGGCTCAAATTTTTAGTTGCAAACGACAACTACGCTTTAGCAGCTTAATTGCTGCTATTCTATGGTACCGCCTTTGATCTTTGGGTGGCTACCGTAGTTAATAATTAAAGATCTCGACAGTTCATTAGTAGGCTGAATTGTTTAAATTTTACTACTTGCGATGAGATGAGGTTTGTTTATTTTCCGAACCTCATCAAAGATTTAAAAATAAACCAAGCTTGTGGATAAGGCTTATGTTTAGACTTTCGGGACGCGGGTTCGATCCCCGCCACCTCCAATACCCATTTGGGTGATTACAACGGTTAAATATAGTATAATGCTATGTTTAACCGTTTTTCGATTTCTAAGATTTTTCTACTGTGTATATATTGTGCATGATTTGTCTATATCAATAGGAATCGAACATGGGATTATATCAAAGATCTAACGGATATTATTATTTGCAAATTAGAGAAAATGAGAAATACAAAAGAATCTCTCTTGAAACAAAAAATAAAATCTTAGCTCAAGAGCTTTATAACGCTTATTTATTAGATAAAGTAAAATCAAAACTTTATAAAACTAATCATATTATCCAAGCTCATCATCAAATACAAGAATCTATGATAGCAGAATCAAAAAAGCCAATAAAACAAAT
>JBOFDR010000135.1:0-7042 GCA_051647205.1 Brevinema sp.
AAAGAACTCTACAGTAAGGCGATAAAAATAAAAAATCATGATATTATTGTGTTTGAGCTAGATCATTCCGATAATATGGAATATATTATAAAACATTTTAAAGATCATGTTGCTTCTGGTATAATTATACTTGGTGTTAAAAAAGAAGATGGCACTGCCATCTTAGCTAGCTATATTACTAAAGATCTTTTATCTGTAGTTTCTGCAAGTGCTATCATTCAAAAAATCGCCCCTTTCGTTGATGGAAGAGGTGGCGGAAAACCACAACAGGCAACAGCGGGTGGGAAAAACGGATCCGCTATTCCTATAGCATTAAAAGAAGCTTTAGTGTTTGTGCAAAATTTACTTATCTAATAAAAACCTGTACCCAATAAATATAGGATCAAATGGAGGATTTATATGCTTAAAGATATTTTAAATGACTATGCTTTTTCTTTAGGAATCAATAGTACTGAAAAGAATGCTATTATCGATGAAATGGCCACTTTTTTTACTTCCGTGTATAAAATTGATAAAAATCTTGTGTATGATGCACTGTGGGCAAGAGAAGAAAAAGGCTCTACAGGTTTAGGAAAAGGGTTAGCTATTCCTCATGCTCGTGTAAAAGGAATTGGCAGTATCAAGGTAGCTGTATTCTATTCTAAAGAAGGACGAGATTTTAATGCTTATGACAAATTACCTACGCATTTATTTTTTGTTGCGATGATTGATGAAGATGCAAGCCCTCAAGAATCATTAGAAATGTTAAAAATGATTGTCGAAACTTCTGAGAATAAAAATCTTATAGATAGCCTCCAAAATATTTCATCACCAGAAGAACTCAAAGATATTGTCACACATGCTTTTTTTCATGCTCAAAATGGCTAATAATACAATCAGATAGAGGACTTTTTTTGAAAAGAATAATTTTGATATATTTTTTCTTTTTTATGGGACTAATTAGTTTGTCATTTGCACAATCATCAGAAGAAAAAATCAAATCTGTTGAACAAACTAATCTTACAGAAATTATTGATTCTTTCTTACCTGAGATTATTGAATTAAGGCTTGAATTTCTACAACAAGATCTTTCTCAAGAAAAACTTTTCAGACTTGCTAGTTTTTATCTTTCCTCAAAATGCTACACCAAATCCGCAGAATTATATGGATTGTTTTTATCCCGTAAGACAATAAATCCTCATCGATCTATGGCACATTATAATAGGGCTTTGTCTTTATTTTCATTAGGAGCCTATGAATCATCTGCGACAGAATTTTGGTATTCATACGATCAAAATAATACCCTCTTTGATTCTTTAAGAATGCTTGGATCTATAGCGTTCTTAAAAAAAGATAAGATAAATAGTTTGTTCTACTGGAAGAAATATTTAGAACAAAACACCAATGAAAGTCCTGAAAGAAGCTCTATTATTCAAGCTATAGCATTACTTGAATCAGCAGATTTTTCATTTGAACCTAAAAAAGCACCAAAATCAGAAAGTATTAATACTAATTGGCCTTTCAGAAATCCAGATACACTTCCATATCCAGATTCTTCATTTAATAAAAAACGGGTGATCTAAATAGAAGGTTGCATAAAACAATGATTGAAACATTTATTATTCTCGGATGTATTTTTTTTGGTGCCTTAACGACATATTTATGCATAAAATATATTATTATTTTACCAAATCTCGAAGAACAAATTAACAGTTGTATCGCTCAAAAAAATTTTGATGATGCAGAGTTTTTATTACAAGGATTGTTGTCAAAAAATACCAGAGATCCTCTTTTACAGTTTTGGCAGGCAGAAATTTTTTGGCATAACAGTAAAGAAGAACAAGCTAGTATGATTCTTGAACGACTGTACAAAGAACATATAAACCAGTTTAGTATTGATAAAAAAACAACAATTTATTATCGTTTAGCATCATGGTATCAAAAAAATAATTTTTTACACGATGCATGGACACTCAGTGAACAATTATTAAATTTGGATTCAGACAACCCAAAATTTTTATTATTGATGGGTGAAGTTCTCTTAAAACAAAACAATAACTATCAAGCACTTACCTATTTTCAACGTGCTATTGTTTTTAATCCAATAGATAAAATTTTATTAAAATATATTGCAGATATTTTATATGATCTTAAAAACTACCAAGAATCTCTTATAGCATATATATCTCTTTCTAAAGAAGATCCCAAAAATGGTTTTGTTTGGTTTCGACTAGGAAAGCTTTCTGAAGAATTAAAAAATACAAACAAAGCTATTACTTATTATATAAAAGCAGAGCAACTAGGTTCTATTGCTATTTCTTGTAAAGCCTCCTATCAAAATGCATTGCTTCATATGGGTATAGGAAAAGTGTATGAAGCTATTATGTTTTTAGAAAAATCATCATTCAAACTAAGAAATGATAAAAATAATACTATTGAAAAAGAATTAAAGTTAGAAATTTTATATTATTTAGCCTCTGTATATGAAACTAATAATAATATTAATTCAGCTATTGCTCTATGGGAAGAAATAAAAAAAATTGAGCCTCAATACAAAGATGTTCAAAGTAAAATAAATGAGCATTCTCTTTCTCAAGTGAATGACTTTTTCTTAGATATTCTAACCAATTCTGGTGATCAGCTCATAAATATTATATGTGAATTTATTAGAACTCTTCATTACATAATTGATGAATATAGTTTTATTGGGGAAGAATTTGTTCAAATTACAGTATCCGAAGTCGCAAGTAAATGGCGTGATGTTAAAAGAAGTAAATATCTATTTTTATTTTGGTGTTCGGATTTAAACTTTCCAATGGATATTGTCAATAGATTTTCTACCATCACCTCTCACGCTCATATAGAAAAAATTATTATTATTAGTGCAGGAGCTATTTTATTTGAAACAAGAATTCTTCTCGAAAATAAATCAATAGACTTTTATGATAAAAATAATATTAAGGATCTAATCAATGAAAGAAAACAAAAAGAATCGCAAGAATAATCGCTCTAAAAAAATTAAAAATCCCGCTCTTATTATGTTTATTTTTATGATTTTTTCAGGATTCTTTTTCATTTATGAAATTACAACGATTAAAAATCCATTTATGGATCCTATAGCTCCTTTTTATTTATGGAGTGCATTATTTTTAGTGACTAGTGTATTTACAATAAAATTACTTAATATTATGAGGTGAGATTATGGATTTGTGGGTACAAAAACATAGTAGTGGTTTTGAAGAGTATTACCATCCTTTTTTTGATCTAAAATCATTATATATCCCTGAAAGAACAGCAGCTGTTTTTTTTCCTTTTGAAAAAAATAAATCCCAAACACTTAAACCTCAGTATCTTGAAGACACCTGTGCTTTTTGCATGGGACGAATCAAAGAAGCTACTCCAGAAAAGAATCGGACTTCTCGAACAAAAGAGAATACTTTAAAGAGTAGAGCATTATGTCGATTAGAAGTGTACCCCGAAGAACATATTTTGTTTCGAAGACAAGCTAATTTATTTGAGATTGTGTCATTTGAATACTGGCAACATACTTATAAAATAGATTCTTCTCCTAGAGAGTTAGAACTCATCGAACAAGATCTTTCTGACCCAGCACTCAAAAAATTTCTGATTAACTTACTCAAGATTAAACACAATCGTCTTAATAAAAATATTGATTATTCCAAGAAAGAACATATTATTAAAGAATGTAAACCTTTTTATTCAGGATACCATGAATTATTAACATCAGGATCTCATTTTTCTCATAGTCATGATGACGGACATCTTTTTTCCTCATCTAGTATGAGTTACGAAGATCATCGTATTTCCTATCATATGATCACCGATGCAATGACTGATATGATAACAAGAAATAAATACATTCGTTTTATTACTATATTTCAAAATTGGATGCTTGCAGCTGGAGCTTCTTTTAATCATTGGCATAAACAAATACTAGCCTTAGATTTTTGTGGACAACCCTTAAAACGAGAACAAGAACTTTTTCAATCCAATTCCCGTATTTATGAAGAATTTGCTGTAAATACAGCTCTTACTCATGATCTGATAATCGCAGAAAACAAACATGCTGTTGCCTATATCGAGGTAGGTAGTAAATCAGGATTTATCACTATTTGTTCTAAATCTCATCATTTACGACCCTTTGAACACTCTGAAGAAGAAATTAACGCGATGAGTGATCTTTCACATGCTATGGTCTCATGTATTGGAGATTCTACTCCTTATAATGAAGAGTGGTATTATACTCCAATAAATAACAATCATTTTATCACCCCTTGGAGAATACTTTTTAATTTAAGAAGTAGTGTGAACGCAGGATTTGAAAATATTACCCAATACACAATCTGTTCTATCTCTGCACAAGATCTTGCTCAAAAAATGCGTGACCTATTAATAGAAAAAATTTCAACAGGATCGGTCGCTGATAATATCACGATCAGACCTAAAAATATCTCTTTATCTTACTACAAAAACAAATAGGTGTTTTCTATGAAAAAATATGCCTTGATTTTATGCTTACTAGTATCTTTATCCCCAAAAACTCTTTTTACTCAAAGTTCTCATGAAGTGATCATCAAAGATTTTACTGGCGATGCACAATATCAATCTCCCAAATCTAAATCATGGATACCTTTAATAGCTGGGATTAAAGTTTCTGAAAAAAATTTTATCAGACTCAATAGTAAAGATAGTATTCTCACGATGGAACTGCCTGACGGGGGATTACTTCGTTTGATAGGTGTGGGTTCTATTTTTATAGATTATCTCTCAAAAAATGAAAATAAAATCCTTCAACATAAATTTTTACTAATTTCTGGTCGATGGTTTTATAGTAATTCTCGTAAGAATGACACCCGAATGTTCATGAATACCGATATTACAACAAGTATTATTGAAAACGGTTCTGGTGGTGGATTCTTTTTTAGTGGTACTAATGAATTTATAATAAGAACAGGAAAAGGAATCACTAGCTACCGTGAGCAGGATTCTCGAGCCTTAGTAGTTGATGAAAGGCAATTTGTTTCTTTTAATATTTATGACGGTTTTAGCTATCCAGAGCTTGCTACTGCTAAGAAATTTGCAGAATATATTATTAGTCTAGATAAAAAAAATCAAGATTTCCCTTTTGTATCTGAAGATTCAAAAGCCGTCTTTAGTAGTTTTGAAATATTAGAGAAAGAAAATTTTGATAAAAAAATGAATAGGCATCCTAAGAAAGCTCTTTCAATGAATGAAATTAACTCATATGAGTTAGATCCTCTATGTTATTATAACTTTGAAACTAATAGTATCAACAATCTTCAGATTGAATTAGCTACCTCTTCTCTTGCTCCAAAAATTAAAGAAGACACATTAAAACTAGTAGAAAAACCAAAAATTAACCCAGCCTTATTAAAAGGTATTGACCTAAACAATTTTACAGTAGAAAGTAAAGCAGGCACAAAACGCAAAAAAATAGGATCAGGAAACTCAAAAGATAATAATACTTCTGCTAGAAAGATAACTCGCACAAAAGCAACAGCTACCAGATCTGATCTTCCGCAGAAAAGTAAATCTGCTAAAAAAAATAGTGCTAGTGAAGATAATACTGATACAGAAAACACCTTGGATGTTGATGATCTATTGAATTCATTATCTGAAAAAGCAAGATTAGAAAGAGAAAAACGAAATAAAAAAAGTAACGCTACTGTGAGTGGTGCTGGAGAAAATCGACAAAAAGCAAAAGTAGTAACAGAATCTATCACAAACAGACCTAAACCTGTTGCTAAACCAACACCTAAAGCAGGGCCTACTATTGAAAGAAAAGTGGTTAAAAAAGTAATCCCAAAAGTAACACCTTCAGCTACTCAAAGCATGAAACCTAAATCTAAACCTGTTGCTGTAGAAAAAGAACCAGAAGAAGAAATATACGAAGATGAGTATCCGGAAGAACAAGCTTTACCTGAGTGGAGAGGATATGAAGCAGGAAATCAAGAACATGACCCTAATGACTCAACATACAATGTATTCCAGATTGAATCTCAAGAAGATCTATTAAATAGTGAATTTTCAAGAGTACTATTTGGTACTTAATCAAGAAGTATAGGAAATAAAAAAGCCCCCTTATCTTCAGCATATGGTAAATGCTAGAAAATAAGGAGGTGTATGGAATTGGGGTTTGTATATTTTTAAGATCATAATTATTTAGTCATTAAAAAATGTTATAAATTGTTACAAAACAAATATTTAAAAACAAATCTTATCTCTACCCATATCTTTTGCTTTATAAAGTAACAAATCTGCAAGGCCAATTAATTCTTCAACATTGTTTGAGTTTGCATTAACTGTTACTAAACCGGCACTAAAAGTAATTTTTAAATGTTCATCAATATCGCTTGTTTGAAGCATAGCCTCACGGATACGTTCTAAAATCTTATACGATGAATCTATTGAAGTATTAGAGAAAATAATAGCAAATTCTTCTCCACCAATACGTGCAACAATATCTGTTTCTCTTGTTTTTTCAGAGATAATGTGTGCTAATACCTTCAAAACCTGATCTCCAGCATTATGACCAAAAGTATCATTAACAAATTTAAAGTGGTCAATATCTAAAATAGCAACACAAAAAATATCTGTAGAACGCATCTTATATTCAGATAAAAATTTTGATAAATAATTGTAGAATGTTCGTCTATTAAAAACATTTGTCAAAGCATCCATCAATGCCCAAGTAGATGCTTTTTTGTTAATAGAAAATTTCTCTTTTAACAAAATAAAATGAGTGTATAATTCTTCTTGAGATAAATTTGAGGCATTAATAATATTAAAGATTCTGAGATTTCGTGCAGCATCTAAATCCAAGGTACTAAAATCATCTACTAGTAATAATACAGGATGCAAAGAAATATCATCTTCATTAAAGATAATATTTTTTTCTTTTAAATAAGTAAGAGATATTGTATCCAAAATAATAATATCATAGGAAGAATTGAAAATATGTTTAACAATAGCAGTGCTTAACACTGTTTCATCAAGATATTGACTGATTTCTTTATAGGTA
>JBOFDR010000136.1:0-2823 GCA_051647205.1 Brevinema sp.
CAAAGACGCATGAATCCCTTCTACACTATCATCAATCGCTTTGGCAAATTTTTTATGTTGATAAGAAGAATTAGCTTTTTTAAAATCAGCAAATAATGGTATTTGTAAAAATAACAAAAATACTATTAATACTTTCATAACTTACTCAATAACAATTATTTTTTGTGGTAAATGCTAAGTATTCTTTTAAAATTTCTTCAGGTGAACCAATCATTTTAATTTCTCCTAGATGAAGCCACATTAATTTATCACAGTATTTATCTAAAGAAACTGTATCATGAGAAATAAGCGCCACAGTTTTATCAGATTGAATCATTTCTTCAATTCTTGCTTGGCTTTTTTGTTGAAAATGAGCATCTCCAACACTGAAGACTTCATCAAGAAGTAATAATTCAGGCTTGATACATGCTGCCACAGAAAATGTAAGACGAGATTTCATACCACTAGAATAAGTATACATAGGATAATCAATCGCATCTTTGAGCTCTGAAAACTCAATGATTTCCTCTGTTAGTCCATTATCTAGATCATCTTTATTAATACCAAGAAGTAAAGCATTTAAAGTTAAATTCATTCTACCTGTTAAGGATTCCATAAATCCAGCACCAAGAGTAAGTAATTGAAGATTTTTGGTATTGATTAACATTTCTCCAGCATCAGGAGCAAATGTTTGAGCAATGACTCTTAATAAAGTTGATTTACCAGATCCATTCGTTCCAATAATTCCAAGATTATGACCTTTTTCTAAAGTAAAAGAAACATTTTTTAATGCTTCTACTTTAAATGCACTTGTTTTCACATCGGTTTTTGTAAACATTCTTTTTAAATTAAAACTTGTTTTGATTTCATAGGTAAGAGAAATATTTTTAGCATCTATCATAAGTGGTTGAGGCATTAATAAAATCCTTTAATATCATAATATATAATTAGTTTTTAAGTATATGATCAACAGCAATCATTCCCATCACAGCTGATTGATTAAGACCACTTCCATAACCAGAACTATCTCCTGCAACATATAGACCTTTCAAGCTTGTCTGCATATGTTCATCTATTTTTACACGAACACTTCTAAATTTAATTTCAGGAAAATATAAAAGTAAATCTGAAGAAGAAAAACCAGGAGTAATCTTGCCGTGCACCTCAATAAATTCAATAATATTATCAAGAATTCGCTTTGGACATGCTAAAGAAATATCACCAGCAATATAATTTGATATTGTTGGTATAATATTAAGATGTGATAATCTCTCATTAGTAGAGCGACGATGAGCTAATAGATCTCCATATGATTGACATAAAATTTTCCCACCTGTTAGCATTGCCGACATTTTAGCAATTGATTTTGCATATTCAAATGGTTCGTTAAATGGTTCTGTAAAGCTTTGTGTACATAATAAGGCTAGATTGGTATTTGTTGATTTTTTATTTTTATAGGCATGACCATTTGCTAGGACGGTACCGTCATCGTGTGTTTCAACAGCGATAAAGCCACTAGGATTACTACAAAAAGTCCTCATTTTATCGTTATAAGCTTTGGTGTAATAGATCATTTTTGCTTCATAAAAGTTTTCATTAATAGTTTTCATAACAATATCTGGGATTTCAGCACGAACACCGACATCAACACTACCTTGTAAAAATTTTATTCCATATTTTTGTGCAATACTCTGCATATAACTAGCACCACTTCTCCCTACAGCAACAAGAACATTAGGTGCGTAAACTTTAAATTCTTGGTTATTTTTTGAATAAATAACACCTTGAATGGTCTGATTATCTACAATCAAATCTGTCCATTCAGCACTTGTCTCAAATTCGGCTCCCTTATCACGAAGAAGAGATATTAAAAGTGTGTACAACTCCCTTGCTCCATCAGTACCCAGATGCATGGTCAAGGTATCTACTAGTTGAACAGAATTTTCAATACAAGCTTTTTTAACTGTTGTTACTTCAGCATTATCAGATCCTCCGATTGGTTCTGCTGTACATCCAAGCTCTTTATAAATATCAACAATTTCAGTAATTTTTTGATTTACAATAGTAGTGCCTACAACAGTGTAGACATCTCCTCCAACACGGTGATCTAAATTGAATTTACAATCAGAAAATGCACCCGCACCACCTACACCATAAACAATAGGTGAAAGTACAGATTTATTATGTGAAGAGACTGCATTAAGACGATCTTCCCACATCAAGCCCTTATCAATAAGAAGAACTTTAAGGTTAGGATTTTTTTGTAAGGCTTTATAGGCCCCTATAATTGCAGACTGCCCAGCTCCAACAAAAATAATATCATATTTAGACATCACGCCTCCCTTAATATAGATTTATTGTCTGTTAATTCTGTTGTACACCTGATCATATTTATAAAGTATTTTAAGTCCAATAAATATACCAATTAAGGAGAATATAAAAAGTGCAAACAATGCCTTGAGATTTGGCGAAGTTCCATAAGTTATCACATTTCTAAATGCAGCTGTAAGAATAGCAATTGGATTTATTTTGAAAAAGAACTGATACTGATCAGGCACTTTAGAAATATCATAAAAAATTGGGGTTGCAAACATCCATAAAGTTAATAAATGAGGAAGTATATTTGCGAAATCACTAACAAAAACACTTATATGAGCTAAAAAGATAGAGCACATATAAGTAAATATTAGGAGAGAAAAAGCAAGTAATGGTAAATAAAGAAGATAAATAGTAAAAGGAACCTGAAAAAGAATCATCAAACCAAACAAAATACCAATAGATAGTAAAAATGGATAAATACCAGATAGTACAAAAGCTAAAGGAAAAATAAATTTAGGAATATAG
>JBOFDR010000137.1:0-1812 GCA_051647205.1 Brevinema sp.
AAGAAGGTAATAAATCATGTAGATTAGTTTTAGAGGTTGGTTCTTTGGGAAGATCTAATTTTGGGTCTTTAACAATCATCGAAAAAGAAGTATTACTAAGAGAGCATAGAATAAAAAATAAAATAAAAGATTTCATTAAGACTCCATTTTTTTTAATATCTCTTTTTTATGAGCTAGAATAACAGTATTTCTTGGATCTAGTTGTTCTGCGATAGCTATTTGATCTGAAGCATCTCGATACATTCCATTCACCAGAAGAGACATTGCGTAGCTATCACGATAAGCAGGATTTTTAGGATCAAGATCAACTGCTTTTTTACAGTATTCCACACCATCTTTAATATTTTTTTTGCTTTGGCAAAGGATAAATCCCATATTGTTCAATGCTCCTGCATAGTTAGGATCA
The DNA here is from genome assembly GCA_051647205.1 of Brevinema sp. Classification (GTDB taxonomy): domain Bacteria; phylum Spirochaetota; class Brevinematia; order Brevinematales; family Brevinemataceae; genus Brevinema_A. The sequence continues at coordinate 407 of JBOFDR010000137.1, forward strand.
ATATCTAATGCTTTTTGAAGAGCATCAATTGCTTGATCAATCATATTTCTTTCAAAAAATATTGCACCTAACGCAGAATAAGCTCCAGCCTCTTCAACACCTGTCTGGAGTGCCTCTCTAAAGGCTCTTTCGGCTTTACTAAAAGCTTTTACATCTGCATAAGCTTTACCAAGAAACACAAGGCACCGAAGTTTTTGTCCAGGATCAAGCTCTGCCTGTTTTGCTTGTTCAAGATATCTAATTCCACTTTGATAATTTTTCATGCGAACTAATACAAGTCCAAGATATAAAGAAATCATAGGGTTTTCATCATGCTTTTCGAATAATTCTAGTAATTGATCAAGAGCCGTATTAAAATCACCACGATCAGCACTTTGTGCGACTAGATCTTCTAAAGACTTGATGGAAACACTCATAGTAATTCCTTTAATTTTATTTTTATACAACTAATTATACAGGCATTACAAAAATAAATCAAATTATAAATTCAAGATTTTTATCTTTAAAAATCATTTTAAGCTATCATAAATCCGTAGAGTCGTTTGAGAGAATTTTTCTGATCCAGAAATAATATGCATAATACCAGCTCCAGAAGCAAAAACAATACGGATAGGATGCTCTCCAAAAGTTAAATCTGTAGTAATTGTATTTTTAGTGTCATGTTTAGGATCATAGGAAAGAGTAATCTGATCTCCAATATCAGTTTTGAATGGTTTCCTAGGGATACTCAAACTACTTAAAATAAGTTTCCGTTCTTCCAAATAGTGATAATTATATGTTTTATTACCAAAATCACGTAAAAAAATCTCTCCTGTTTCAGAAACTTGCATTCGAAGTTCATAAGGATAATTTTGCTTATTCATTGTCAAAACTATCTTAACATCAATAAAGAATCCTTGATTTTTAATATCTAGGGTTCTTTGTATTTTGATTTTATTTTTTGATGAAGAGACAAAATATTGAACAGCGTTAGGAACCAACTCAAATGCATAAAGATTCTCAGGATAAGAAAATGCATGTGCATCGGAGAAAATCCCAGACAATAATATTAGGAATATAGAAAACATTAATATCTCATTTAATTATTTTTACTAAATTTTTATTAAAAAGTTACACCTACTGTACCTAGATAATTTGATAATTCCTGATTTTCTGAAATAGTATGATATTGGCTGACCATAGGAACCACTTCCTCATTTTTACCAAGAGAAAGTAGCATCTCAACAGATAAAATAACTACTCTTGTATCTGCACCAAATTTAGATAAAAGATCTTTAATCATTTCAAAGGCTTCTTTGTGTTTTCCTCTTTGAATTTCTAAACGAATTAAACCAATGTAGCCATATTTATCTTGGAATTGATCCCAAGCAAGTGTATAATATTTTTCTGACTCTTCATATGAACCT
>JBOFDR010000138.1:0-4215 GCA_051647205.1 Brevinema sp.
TCCCTCTACTATACTTTTTTTTGACGCACTGATTCTCACCCCTGATTTAAGAGAATGGATCCCATTATTAAATAAATTTGAAGAAAAATTAGATCATTTATTGATGATAATCAACCCTATTGCAGGATGGTTGACGCTAATTATTGCGTTGGTTCACGCCTTTTTTGCTCATATTATATTTTTATAATCAGAGTATTTTACAATTTTACTGTTTACCGGAGGGGTCATGCGACCAAATTTCTTTTTATCAATTATAAGCTCGATGATTGTTTTATTTTTACTTTTTTATTTTGTGCTTCCCATATTTTTAATATTTCTAGCAGTAGGAATAATTTACTTAGTGTTTTCATTTTTATGGTTCTTAGTAACAGGAAGAAAACCTAATATTAAAGTAGTTAAAGTAAAAACTTACTCTAACTATCAACCCTACAAAAAAGACTCTTCAAACCATAATTCTCTCGATCAAGATATTATTGAGACAACAACAGCTGATAAAGATAGCACTAAAAACAAATAAAAGGATTTATTTATGAGCCATCATATCGATGATATTTCTATTTCAGAGATCGTTGCCCAGACAAAACATCTCGAATTAAAAGCGAGAAAACTTGTTAATGATGCTCTTCAAAGCGATTATAAAAGTACTTTCCGTGGAAGAGGGATGGAGTTTGATGAGGTGCGCGCTTACTCACACGGAGATAATGTCCGTGATATTGATTGGAATGTAACCGCACGAATGAACGAGCCATTTATTAAAACATTTATTGAAGAACGTGAACTTACTACTTATTTTATTGTTGATATTTCAGGATCTACAAATTTTGGTCAACTTCAGTCCAAACGTCGTAAGATGGCTGAGCTTACAGCTCTTCTTGGTTTTACTGCTTTTTATGCAAACGATAAAGTAGGATTGATTTTGGGATCGGACACGATTGAAAAAATTGTCAAACCAGCACACAATTATTCAAATATTCTTCGAATTGTTCGTGATGTGTACTATCACCAAGCTACCTCTCCACGAACAAACTTAGACCAAGTATTCCGCAATGCCTATAATATGATCAAGAAAAAAGCAATTATTTTTGTGATTAGTGATTTTTTTGATCAAAATTATGAACAAGCTCTCGCAAATCTCGCTAAAAAACATGACGTTATTCCTCTTGTAGTATGCGATGCACTCGAAAAAAACTTGTCCCTATCTTCGTTATTACCTATTGTTACAGAATTAGAAGATCTAGAAACAGGAGAAACTATTAATGTTTCTTTTAAAAATTCTTTACTCAATACAGAAGATATAGTTTCTCGTTATCAAAAAATATTCAAAAAACTCTCTCTCGATCACGCAGAAATTGACGCAAATACCGATTCTTTAAAAATAATTGATCATCTCTTACGAAAACGTTCTGGTCATTAGAATGATGATTTCTCATTCCATTACACAAGCTGTGGAAGCAATCAATGATGATCAATGTGTTGTTTTTCCTACTGAAACAGTCTATGGGCTTGGTTCAAATGCTCTCTCTAAAAAAGCCGTTGCTAGAATTTTTGAATATAAAAATCGTCCTCCAACAAATCCTTTGATCGTACATATTGCCGATGAGGATCAATTATCAGAAATTACAACAGGGATTTCTTCTCTTGAAAAAGAGCTATTCAAACATTTTTCTCCAGGACCTTTATCACTTATTTTACCAAAAAAACATATTGTTCCTGATAATGTCACTGGTGGACTAGATAGTATAGGAATTCGTATCCCAAACCATCCTATCGCTTTAGAATTTTTAAATGCTGTTCAAAAACCTATTTGTGCTCCATCAGCAAATATCTCAGGCAAACCTTCTCCGACAAGTTTTGAAATGGCAACATTTTATATGAGAGACAAAGTGCCTATTATTTTAGATGGTGGAGATTTAGATATTGGTATTGAATCAACAGTGATCAAAGTAGTTAAGGGAGATATTTATATCTTACGAGCGGGGTTTGTGACATCAGAGATGATTTTTGATTATACTGGAATTAGATCTATTTTAAATAATAAACACTTTGAACATCAATCACCAGGGACAAATTTCCCTCACTACAAACCAAAAGCAATAATCAAAGTTTTTGAAAACACAGAAGATCTTTATAATATAGATCGTGAAGATACCTTACTCTTACATCTTAGTCAAATAGATTGGGAAGGAGAAAATCGTTATTTTCACTCTATTTCAGAATATGCTCATCATCTTTATGCTATTTTTTTTGAATCAGATAAAAATAATATCAAAACGATCTATTGTGAGCTTCCTCCTAACAATCATGAAGGGATGGCTCTTCATGATCGATTAATACGTGCAGCCAATCATTGAAATCAATCAAAACATATACTATAATAAATAAAATTGGGAGCTATTGAGGAAAATATGAAAGCTGCATTAACTTTCCAAGAGATTATCTTTAAATTAAAAGAATTTTGGGCAAAGCAAGATTGTCTTATCCGTGAACCTTATGATCTCGAAAAAGGAGCTGGCACTTTTAATCCTGATACCTTTTTACGATCATTAGGCAATAAACCTTGGCGTGTTGCTTATGCCGAGCCATGCCGACGTCCTGGGGATGGTCGTTATGGTGAAAACCCTAATCGTATGGGGTTTTATTACCAATTTCAAGCACTATTAAAACCAGCTCCTGAAAATATTTTAGAATTATATATCGAGAGTTTAGAATATCTTGGTATTGATACAAAAAAACATGATCTTCGTTTTGTACACGATGATTGGAAATCTCCAACGCTTGGGGCATGGGGATTGGGCTGGGAAGTATGGCTTGATGGTATGGAAATCACTCAATTTACCTATTTTCAACAAGTTGGAGGAATCTCTATACCTTCTGTTCCAGCAGAAATTACCTATGGTACAGAACGGATTGCGATGTACCTCCAAGGAATAAATCACTTCAAAGATATCCAATGGAATAACAGCACTACTTATGGTGACTTACACTTAGATTCAGAATGGGATTACTCTACCTACTCTTTTAAGGTAGCTAATCAGGCCTTATATTTTGAGTTATTTGATAAATTCGAAAAAGAATTCCAAAATGCTATAGAATATCGTGCAATCTTTGCAGCATATGACTTAGCAATTAAATGTTCTCATATTTTTAACACCCTAGGCTCTTTAGGTGCAATCTCTGTAACAGAACGGGAGTCATACATTCTTCGTGTACGTGCAATGACTTCAAAAGTCGCTCAAGCATGGGTGGCTCGGCTTGAAGAAAAAGAATAAATTATAGAATAAAGCACCGATAAAAAATCGGTGCTTTATTCTATAGATAGTTTTTTATTTTTTAATTAATTTGTTAAATGCTGGAAATTGGGTTCCAAACATAAAAATAATTTTTTCAGACCAAAAAGCACAAAACATAGATACAGGATAAGGAGTCATATCTACCCATCCTAAAGCCATAATCCAATGAATTCCTAAGCCTAACAAGACCATCATCTGAGCAGCTCCAAAAATTGCTCCTAAGAAAAAATCAAGACTGCCCATATGATATTTTTGGAGAAATTGAGAAAACTTAAAGGCGATTTTAGTCAAAACTGTATGAATAATCGCAAAAATTAAGATACTCATCAAAAATAATACCAAAATATTATCAGCTTCTGCAGGAATAAATAGCACAGTGAGTTTATGAGTAAAATTCATTGCAACGATAACAGATAGAAGAACGCTAAACCAAGAAAAGAAAATTCGCACAAATCCTTTAGACATACCAATAACGACACCTATAACGATCGTAATAATAACACAGTACTCTAGTATTTGACCTAAGTGATTGTAAGTCATAAAAAACTCCCTAAAATGATTGTAATATTTGAATATCGTATTATTTATGATAAATATTAAACCATAAACAATTGTTTTTTTAAAAAAATTTATATATACTATAATATCAGTAAAAATACAGCAAAAACTATTTACAAAAAAATTAAGGAAAGAATTATGTTTGAGATGTATGGTATTCCTATTAGCAATGGTATCCAATTTGGAACTATTTTAGTCAAAAGCGATCCATCAAAAGACATCTGTTATACTTATATTAAACCTCAAAATATTGACAGTGAAGTAAAAAAATATCTAGATGCACTTGCTGAATTAGTTCATGAATTAGATGCATTAAAACTATCTACTACTTCCAATATTATTTCTAAACAAATGATAGAGTTGTACC
>JBOFDR010000139.1:0-3489 GCA_051647205.1 Brevinema sp.
GGAGAAATAACTGTTAGGATATTATTTCTCATTTCAATACGAATCCCTACTCCATAAAATGTAGCATTAATACTTGTCGCAAATTCTTGCGCGATCTCAGGCGTTAAAAAATCTGTGTACGGATCTTCTGTAGCTGAAAGAAGACCTTTAATAGCACCTGTTAAAAGGGTTTTAGAATCTATTTTTTCTAAATTAACATACTCATCTTGTAAAAGTTTATATGCTTCACGAAACATATTATAATAACGAAAATAATTTTCATCTGCTTTAGATTCTTTACCATAAAGCATACTTTTTAGTTGAAAATTACTGATTAATATTCCTGAAAAAAATGAAATACCAACAATACTAAATAAAAATACTGTACGAAGAACTGTGAATTTTTTTGTGGAATGCATCATCAACTCCTAAATGTGTATAAGACACTATTATGATATAATAGTTTTTGATAATTGTCAATAAAATCATACTCTAAAACATCTACATAATAAAATCTTTACGAGATTTTAGTTATATTTTATACTTATGAATAAGGAGAATAGCAAATGATTAAATCATATTTTAATTCTCATAATAATATTATTGCAGGAACTACTTTAAAAGAATTTGGTAATTTTTCTCCAAGTAATATTTTTTCAGAGAAAGAAAAATCAGAAACACAAGAAAGACGCCAGAGCTTACTCAAAATCACAGGAATGACTTCAATTTTTGTGCCACATCTAATACACACAGACTGTGTATTAGATGTTAATAAAGACGACATCAGACAACCTGCAGATGCTCTTATTACCAATCAAAAAAATCAGCTCATAGGTGTTACTACAGCGGATTGTATTCCTATTTTTATCTATGATCCACAAAAAAAAGTCGTAGGTATTGTTCATAGTGGAAGAAAAGGCGTAAAACTTAACATTATTACAAGAACAATAGAAAAAATGATGGAAAACTATCTTAGTGTACCAAATCATCTTTACGTACATATAGGAACTCATATTTGTAGATCTTGTTATGAAGTGAGCAGTGAAATTCTCAATGAATTTAATATTGATCCTGAAGGAAAAGAAAAAGGGTGTCTTGATTTAGAAGAAATAGTTATTAAAAATCTTAAGAATATAGGAGTCATTAAAATATCTAAAGAAAGCCTATGTACAAAATGCTCTGGTAAAACATTATTCTATTCTTATAGAAATAATGATAGAGAAAGAATTCTTTCATTTATAGGTTTAAGATGAGGACAAATCAGCAGTACTTAAAGAAATCCCACCATATACATAATGCATATTGGCCTCTCTAAGGATTCTTTGAGTTTCATAATCAGAAGCATTAACAAAAATCTCTGCCATTAAAAAGTTTGGAAGATTAGATAGGATATGCTGCATAAATGCTGGCAATTGCTCACCTCTAGTACCATTTTCCATAAGATCTATGATTGTCCAAACAGAGCCTTTAAGTTCATAATATGATTCTTTTTCTTTTTCTTGTCTTAAAATCATTCCCACAGTTTTATTATAAAGTATTTTTTGAATAACAGAAAGCTTATTAGATTTTGCCTGATCTTTTAATTGATAGAGCATATATTTTTCAACACCGCTTCGTTTTAGATGAGGTGTATAATACCAAGGGGCAGGGCGTCTACTAACTACTGATTCAAGAGGCTCTGCCCAAAGAGTAGCTGGTTGCATTCCACGTGCAGCTTGGACTGATAAAGTAGAGGTGATCTGGTGTTTATAAATTCGATAGATATGAAAATTCATGTCAACATGAAAACCAAATTTTTGATATAATTGCCATGCACCAAAATTTCCATAGTCAGTAGATACACGAAGTACTTCAACACCGTCTTGAAAGCAATTAGCTTTACAAGCCTTCAACAAAGAAGAACCAATAGAATGTCTTCTATACTTGTGATCTACTGCTAAAAAAATAATTGAAGCACATCTCGGAGCTCCTAAATCTTCAAGTTTTAGGTAGTTTGATAAACGATCTTCATAAGTATAAGCTAAAAATCCAATCACAACTCCTTGTAATTTTGCAACAAGAATTTTCATAGAAGTACTTGAAAGTAGCTGTTCGGATAAGGTCATCGATGGCATCGTATTAGTAATAGAATCAAAAATAGGATCTACACTATACGGTGTTAATTCAAATTCTTTCCCAAGATCAATAATTCTAGAATGATCTTCATAGCTTGCTATCGAAATATTAAACATAGTTACCCCAAAAAAATATTAATTATTATGTTTATTTTGATAAAAATTATCAATAATTTTTTTCCCTGAATCTGTAGAATAAGCATATTCTAATAAAGTATTCAAATAAGCATCGTGATTACCTGTATCAAGAATAGTTCCTTCTAATTCATGAACCATTAATTTTTGCTGAGAAGCAAGTTTCAGCATCGCTCCCATTGGATAAAACTCACCAGTAATATGTGATTGGTAATCTTTTTCAAGGATATGTAAAAATTCTGGTGTATAGATAAATCTACCTACAGAAACAAGATCAGATGTAATCTCAGAAGATTTTGGTTTTTCAATAACATTAGAGATATATTTTAAATTGTTTTTTTCTTTATATTCGATCATTCCATAAGCAGAGATATTCTCTAATTCTCTCCTAGCACCAAGAATAGATAAATTTTCTTTATTAAAGATATCTATAAGTTGCTTAGTTGCCCCAATATGATGAAAAATCATATCATCAGGAAAAAATAGAACAAAAGGTTCCTGATCTAGAAGATGTTTTGCTGATAAGATAGCGTGCCCTGTACCTTTCATTTCTTGTTGGCGAACAAATGTTACATTAAATTTAGTTGGACGATTAATTTTTTGAAGTTCTTCTAATTTATTAGCTCTTGTTAAAGCTAACTCAAGTTCGATTTCTCTATCAAAATAATCTTCCAGAACTTTTTTACGTCTACTTGTCAAAATAATAAGATCTGTTATCCCAGCTTCCTCACACTCATCAAGAATAAAGTCCATAATTGTTCTATTATAAAGTGGAAATAGCTCCTTAGGAATAGTTTTGGTGGCTGGTAGATTTCTTGTTCCATAGCCAGCTGCAAGAATAAAAGCTTTCATAAAGGAAGTCCTTAGTTAATATTATTTGTTTTAAATTTTTTAAGCCAAGCAATAATAAAATCATCAAGATCACCATCCATTACTGCTTGAGCATTTCCTTTTTCAACTTGTGTACGATGATCTTTAACAATCATTGATGGCTGAAAAGTATAAGATCTTATTTGATTACCCCACTCTACCGATTTTCTCTCAAGAGATTTTGCAGTAGATTCTATATCTTTTTTTTCTCGTTCTAATTCATAAAGTTTTGATCTGAGAATTTTCATTGCCGTATCTTTATTTTGAAATTGAGAGCGCTCATTCTGACAGGTCACAGCAATATTTGTTGGAATATGTGTAATTCTAATCGCAGAAGATACTTTATTGACATGTTGACCACCGGCTCCACTTGCTCTAAAAGTATCAATCC
>JBOFDR010000140.1:0-2895 GCA_051647205.1 Brevinema sp.
CTACTTTAGATAGGATTGTTTGAGCTTCTTGATATTTTTTTTGTTTTATAAAATCATTTGCTATATTCATTAAAGAATCATTTTTTTGATATTTGTGCTGAATACGATTCAATAATTCAATCTTAAAAGTATTGTATACCCAAGGCAACTCAATAGGAAGAAAGAGATCTTTATTCAAAAAAGAAAGAGCTTTTTGCGTCTGGCCTAATTTTGAAAAAGCAATCGCTTTAGAAAATGGGGGGAACTCTTGATATTGTTGAGATAAAAGACGATTTATTTTTGATCTACTATTAGGAGTATTTCTAAAATACAGTATCCCTATATAAGCATCGAAAAGCTCTGGTGTAAGCGTCTGTATAGGAATCTGCTCAAAATAAAACATAGCCTCTTTAAAATCCCCATTTCGTGCATGAGACATAGCTAATTTTACAATAATTGACACATTAGAAGCTAGCTCTAATGCCTTTTCATAATAATTTATTGACTCAGTAAAGTTCCCTCGATCAAAATTAATATCAGCAACATACTCTCGGCTTTGGAAAATAAATTGTTCATTTCCTTCGCTTACTTCTTGTTTTGAAGCTTTTTTAAAATAAGGATAAGCATAGATAGTGTTAGATTGTTGAAGGTGGTAAGAACCAACAAAATAATTAGCAATAAGATGATAAGGATTTTGTTCTAAGGATAAAAGGCTCATTGCAAGAGCAAATCTCATATCTCCAAGACCCCATGCAATCCTAATAGCATTTTTTTGAATTGCTTCTGAGGAAGGATATAGATCCCATATCTTGGCAATATTTTCTCGAATCCCAGAATAGGCATTTTTTATTGTTACTTCGTCTTTTTTTATTGATAAGTCGCGAAGATAGTCAAAATAAACTTCTGTGAGCACGGTAAGAACATATTCATTAGTGACACCTTTCAAGTAAAGAGATTCAAGCAAAAAACGTGATTTAGCAAAATCCCCTTCATAACGAAGATTTATCGCCTCAGAATATACTTCTTCTATTTGATTCTCTGTTAACGAATAAACAGGAGAAACCAAAATCAAAAAAAGTAATAAGTTACATAAATATTTCATAAATAATTCCTTAGGCAAAGATTTTGCATACAAAAAAAAATTATCCAAATCGATTTACACAGATATTAATAACACTAAAGATACTTGTTTAAAGTTAATCGAAATCTTTGTTTAAATCAATAAGTTTCATATCAGATCCGTAAAGATCAATAAATTGCTGAAGTAACACTTGATCATCTGTAATCGTACAAACAATCTGCCACCCTTGATGAGCAAAGGCATTTAGTAGTTCTAAAAACGATTTTTTTCTTAGCGTGTCAAAAGAAATAAAAGGATCATCTAATAAAATCACGCCCGTTTGTTTACCTAAAATCGTTTTCGCTACTACCAAACGTAGCATAAACCAAAACTGTGCAATCGTCGCAGAACTTAGTGATTCTAATGCATATCGCTCACCATGACCTGTAACAGTAAAGATTCTGATTTTTTCATTATGATCAAACTCTGCCACAAAATAACTATATTTTCCTCCAAAAATTGCTTGAACAAGATGTTCCATAAATGGAGAATTTAAAGCTTTATAGAGTAAGTGATCTCTTGTATGCTCAAAACGATCATGAATTGCTACTAATTTATCAGCATAATACACATCTTGATTGATTCGATCACATAGTTGATCAACTTGATTCATTAATTCTTCATAACTGGTAAGATGATTTTTGAAAGTAAGTTGATCAATTTCTGGATAAAAATGTGATACAGCTTGACTATTAGTATTAGATCTCAAATTATTGATTAAAGGCACAATTTGTTTTTCTACAGAATTTTTAATTTTTTGGTAATCCTTAGATGCCTGATTTTTTTGTTCTAAAAGATCCTGCTTTTCATCTTTGATACCTTTAAGCTCCCGATAATCAAAATCTACCACAGTTGAACCAATTTTGCGATCTAATTCCTTAATCTTGTCATAAACTAGGTCTGGATCATCTGTACCTAGTTGCTTATAAATTTGATCTGCTAATTCTTGAATTTCTGTAGTAAATCTCTTAAAAGAAACAGCTTCTTTAGTACGAGTATCTTGTGAAAATTTGAGTGTTTTTAGTTCTTTACGAAGGTCTCGGCATTCTTTTTGTGTATTATCATATTCTTGCTGAAGATCGTTAAGTTCTCTATTTTTTTGATGAAATTTTTTCTGTGCTTTTGCAATTATATAGTCATGTACAAATGATTTTTTATCTTTATTAGAGAGCATTTGTATGGAAAGTGCTTTAAGCCATGTGATAAAAAGAGTAAGCACTCCTAAAACAAAAAATCCTAGAGCAAGTACCTTATAAATATTAAATAAAGCTGTTCTCATAGTAAAAGAAATAAATAAAGCAATCGCTATAAACATAGAACCTAAAAGTAAGTTGAAGATATTTTGACCAGTATTAACACCTATTACAGAGAGAGGGTCTTTATTTATACTTTCTTGTTCTTCTTTAAGATCCAACACTTCTGTTCTAAGCATCGCTATACGATCTTCTTGATCGAAAAGTTTATCTTCATGTTTTAGGAGTAATTGTTCTTTATCATTGTATTCTTCTTGATCTTGCTTAAATTTTTTATCTTGATCTTTTAATTGTCTATATTGATCAAACATCTCAAGATATTTTTTACCAAGTGAAATCTGTTCTACGATAAAATAAGTTTCTTGTTTAGATTCGATTTGATTTTCTTTTTGATCAATCGAACCAAGAGATTCATTAACTATAGCAAGACCTTGTTCTTGGTTTTTAATAAGATCAACTGTAGGCAGTAACTTCTCTAGTGTATCCCGAAGCAAACAGATATCATCTTGTAATTTTTTTAGCCAAGGGTTTTTACCAACAACT
>JBOFDR010000141.1:0-27289 GCA_051647205.1 Brevinema sp.
AATCTCTCATGTAGGAGCGAGGACGTCCGCAAATGTTACAACGGTTGTAAGCTCTTGCACTAAACTTAGGGGCTTTTTTCCAACGTTGGATCATAGATTGTTTTGCCATGCTATAGCCTCCGCTTACTTGTTACGGAAAGGAAAACCAAAATGTGTTAACAAACTTTTTGCTTCCTGATCCGTTTTAGCTGTTGTCACGATAGTAATATCCATACCACGGACTTTGTCGATTTTATCGAAGTTGATTTCTGGGAAGATGATCTGTTCGGTAACACCGAAAGAGAAATTTCCTCTACCATCAAATCCTGTTGCTTTTACTCCTCTAAAGTCTCTTACTCGAGGAAGAGCAACAGAGATAAGTTTGTCAAGAAAATCATACATACGATTTTTTCTAAGCGTTACTTTTGCACCGATAGCCATACCTTCACGTAATTTAAAGTTAGATACAGATTTACGGGCAATAGTTTTCATCGCTTTTTGACCAGCTAACAAAGTAAGATCGTTGGCTGCAGCATCAGCCATATTTTTATCTGCAATAGCTCCACCAACACCCATGTTAATCACGATCTTTTCAATACGAGGAATAGCCATAGATGATTTATAGTTGAACTCTTTATTTAAAGCAGGTGTAATTTCATTTTCAAAGCGAGCTTTGAAACGAGCTTGATATCCTGTTTTAGCAGGAGCTACTTTTTTAGCTGTTGTTTTTTTAGCAGGAGCTTTTGCTTCTGATAGAACTTCAGTTGTTTTTTTAACAGGAGCCTTAGCAACTTTTTCAGTTTCTGTAGTTTCTGTTTTTTTAGTTTCTGTTTTTTTAGTTGTTGTTTTAGCAGGAGCTTTTTTAGCAACCGCTTTTTCTTCTGTAGCCACTGTTTTAGCAGTAGCTTTCACTTTTTTTTCTTCAGCCATTACGCAGCCTCTTAATTATCGAAAAAGTGTTCAACACCTTTCGCTTTACGTCTTTTATTGCCTTTTTCATCAACAACGTATTCAATACGAACACCTTTGTTATTTTTAGGGCAGAAAAGCATAATGTTAGAAATATGGATGGGTGCTTCTCTTTCAAGAATAGATCCATTAGGATGTTCTTGATTTTTCTTTATTGTCTTTTTTACAAGATTGACACCGCGGACAAGCACAGTATCTTTAGCGGGAAAGACTTGAAAAACTTCACCTTTTTTTCCTTTATCTCTACCGGAAATTACGATAATTTCATCATTCTTCTTAATTTTCACGGCATCCTCCCACTAAAATACTTCAGGAGCCAAAGAGACGATTTTCATAAAATCTTTTTCTCTCAACTCCCGTCCTACGGGTCCAAAAATACGAGTCCCGCTGGGTTCATTTTTCTTATTCACGATCACCGCAGAATTGCGATCAAAGCGAATTGCTGAACCATCAGTACGGTTAATTTCCTTTTTGGTACGAACTACTACAGCTCTAACCACATCTCCCTTTTTAATAGGAGCATTAGGAGCAGCACTTTTAACTGCTGCAACGATAACATCACCAACAGACGCATATCTGCGACGAGTACTACCTACAACATGAATACATTCGATTACTTTAGCACCGCTATTGTCAGCGACATCTAATCGTGTTCCGAGCATTATCATAACTTAATCCCTCCTGCCTTAGACCTGGTGTTTTTCTAGGACTTCAAGAAGTACCCAGCGTTTGCATTTGCTATGAGGAGTAGATTCTCCAATAAGCACTTTATCACCAAGAGCAGAAGTGTTTTGCTCGTCATGCACCATTAGTTTTTTACGTTTTGGAACATACTTTTTATATAAAGGATGTTTCTCATGTGTTGTAATAACTATGGTACGTGATTTATTCATCTTATCACTAGCGACTACTCCGGTAAAGGTTTTTTGCTTTGTCATTATGCTTTCCTTCCGGTTTTATACTATTCTGACTTTAGTTCCGCTTGACGGATCAAAGTATTAATTCTTGCAATAGTTCGTTTCATTTTACGAACTTCCATAAGATCTTTTGGAGGTTCGATTTTTGAACGAAAACGAGCATGCATGATTTTGTCTTGTAACTCTTTTTTCATTGAAAGAAGTTCAACTTCTGACAAGGAACGAAGTTCTTGGACTTTTGTCACCATATTATCCCTCGATTCTCTTGACGAATTTTACCTTGATAGGAAGTTTGTGTCCTGCAAGACGGAAAGCTTCTTTCGCTTTTACTTCATCAACACCAGTTACTTCAAACATAACTTTTCCTGGACGAACAGGTGCGACCCAACCATCTGGAGAACCTTTACCTTTACCCATACGAACACCTTCACCTTTACTGGTATAAGGACGATCTGGGAAGATTCTAATCCAAACTTTCGCTCCTCTTTTAAGGTAACGATTAATTGCAATACGAGCAGATTCAATCTGTCTATTTGAAATCCACGCTGCTTCTAAAGCAACGAGTCCATAATCCCCGAAAGAAACCATTTCTCCATCATGTACAGGAGAGTTATTAATCTTCGGTCTATGTTGTTTTCTGTATTTAACCTTGGACGGCATCAACATGGGAGATTTCTCCTCGGCTTATTTTTTGACATATCAAGGGGAGTCAAGCAATTCGACTCACCCTTCACTATTGTCTACAAAAGGCTTACTTTGCAAGCCAAACTTTAATTCCAATAATTCCCATCTGAGTCAAAGCCTCTGTAAGACGGTAATCAATATCAGCATTTAAAGTATTAAGGGACATACGTCCTTCTTTAAATTCTTCACTACGAGCAATCTCAGCATTATTGAGACGTCCGGAGATACGAATTTTGATTCCTTGTGCACCTGCACGCATTGCATTACGAATAGCTTGTTTAATAGCTCTTTTATAAGCAACGCGACGTTCAATTTGAGCAGCAATATCTGCACCAATAATAGCAGCATCAAGTTCACCTTGTTTTACTTCTTTAACAGAAAGAGAAACTTTTTCTCCTCCAAGAAGTTTTGAAAGTTTGTTGGCAATTACATCGATCTCTGCACCTTTTCGTCCGATCAAAATTCCAGGTTTACCAGAATGAACCGTAACATTAACAAGTCCAGGGAAGCGAGCAATTTCAATTTTAGAAAGAAAAGCTCTTTTGTATTCTTTATTTAAAAGAGTACGTATTTTGTAATCTTGATACAAAAATAGAGCAAAATTCTTTTCTGCAAACCATGAGGATTCCCAAGGTTTACTTACACCAACACGATATCCTACTGGGTGTACCTTTTGTCCCATGAATTACTCCTTATTGCTCAAATGTAAGGTCAAATGAGCTGTAGCACGATACATACGATCAGCTCTCCCTCTTGCACGGGGCTTAAAACGAGCTAAAGCAGTTCCTTCATTCACAAAAATTGTAGAAATACTTAATTGTGATGTTTCTTGGTTTGGATTTTTATGAAGAAAGTTTGCTTTAGCTGCATGGACTACTTTGTAGACCATTTTAGCACCTTTTTGAGGCATATGTTTAAGCATTGCAAGAGCGTCTTCAACTCTTTTATCTTTAACTAATCTTGCAATTTTTCGAAGTTTCATGGAAGAAATTCTTAAGGATTTTGCCTTTGCAATAGCAACAGCCTGTGTCATGAATCACTCCTACCTTATTTCTTACCAGCTTTTTTAGAACCAGCATGCCCGCGAAATACGCGAGTTGGTGAAAATTCACCTAATTTATGTCCAACCATATTTTCATTTACATATACAGGTACAAACATTTTACCATTATGTACTTGAAATGTCAAGCCTATCATGTCAGGAAGAATAGTGGATCGGCGTGACCATGTTTTGATTGGTTTAGCATTACCTGATGCAATGCTATCTTGAGCTGATTCAACCTTCTTATATAAAGAAGCTTCAATATAAGGCCCTTTTTTAATAGATCGTGCCATATTTCCTCCAGCCTATCTCTTTTTCTTAGAAATAATGTAGCGACTTGATGTCTTGTTTTTCTTACGTGTTTTATAACCTTTTGCAGGTACGCCTGTAGGAGAAACTGGTCTTTTATAACCTTTCTGTCTACCACGTCCACCACCATGAGGGTGATCGTGTGCGTTTTGAGCTACACCTCTAACAGTAGGACGCCATCCTAAATGTCTTTTAGCACCAGCACTACCGTAAACAATATTTAATCGCTCAGCATTCCCAACTTCACCAATAGTTGCCATACAACGAAGAAGAACCATACGGATCTCTCCAGAAGGCAAACTTAAAAAGGCATAACCATTTTCTTTACCGTCAAGTTTTGCACTTGTTCCGGCAGAACGTGCTAGTTGTCCGCCTTTTCCAGGTTTTAACTCGATGTTGTGAACCAAAGTACCAACAGGGATATTTTCAAGAGGCATTGAATTACCAACGCGAACTTCTGTACGCATTCCTGCAATTAAACGGTCTCCAACTTTCAATCCATTAGGAGCTAAGATATAGGCTTTTTCTCCATCCATATAATGAAGAAGAGCAATACGAGCACTACGATTTGGATCGTATTCAATAGAAACAACTTTTGCTTCTATATCCCATTTCTTACGCTTAAAATCAATCGCACGGTATAATTGTTTATTACCACCGCCTCTATGACGAACCGTAATACGTCCTTGACTATTACGTCCATTACCTTTCCCTCTAAGGGTCATTGTAATAAGAGATTTCTCAGGCTCGTTTGTTGTGATTTCAGAATAGTCAAATGCTACTCTATGGCGAAGTCCTGGGGTTATTGGTTTAAATCGTTTGATACCCATTATCAGCCTCTATTTCAAGAAGTCTATCGTACCAGATTTTAACGTAATAATTGCTTTTTTAAAGCGTTTTGTGTAACCTGGACGTGACATTTTTTTTGTACGAAAGTTTTTTTCGCGAGGTTTAACAATAATTGTATTCACCTTGTCGACTTCTACACCGTAATATGTTTCGATAGCTTTCTTGATCTCAATTTTATTTGTGTCAATTGCGACTTCAAATACAAATTTGTTATTCATAGAAAGTAAAGAACTTTTTTCTGTTAAGATTGGTCTAACTAAAATTTCACTAACTGTCATTATTGACCTCTCTCTACTTTAATCATGCCAGCATATCTTTCATCAAAAGCTTTTAAAGCAGCTTCTGTGATAAGAACTTGCTGTGCATAGAATAAAGGAAGAATATCTACAAAATTTACACCAAAATAATGTATTTTTTGTAAATTTGAACTTGCTTTAAGCATTTCTGGATTATAATCAAAATCAACAACGACTGTTCGTCCTTTAGTTGAATCAAGATTATTTTCTAAAAGTTGTTTAAAACTTTTGGTCTTTATATCTTGTAATTCCAAAGATTCTACAACTCTTAAAGCTCCTTTTCGATAAAGATCAGCTAAAACAAAAAGATAAGCATTGGCTTTATGTTTTTTATTAATATGCTGTCTATAATCTCTAGGTTTTGGTCCAAAAGTAACACCACCACCTCTAATTAATGGAGAGTAGTACGAACCACGACGAGCTCTACCTAAACCTTTTTGACGGAATGGTTTTGCACCTGTACCTTTAACTTCAGCACGAGTTTTTGTTGAATGTGTTCCTTGTCTTTCGTTAGCAAGTCTTGCTACAACAACTTGGTGAACACACTTTCCGGAAGCATTGTCCCAGATGTTAGATAATTCAATTTCTCTAACTTTTTTCTTCGCATTAAATACATCAAACTTCATTTATTTCCCCTTCACTGCATCTCGGACAGTAACAAAGCTTTGTTTGCTTCCAGGTACGGAACCTTCGATAAATAAAAGTTTTCTATTTGCATCAACACGAAGAAGTCTTTGACTGAGTACGGTAACTTTTTCAGCACCCATATGCCCAGGCATTTTTTTACCTTTGATAACACGAGCAGGGAAAGTACATTGACCGATAGAACCAACTCTACGGTGGGTTTTGGAACCATGACTCGCAGGTCCTCCCCCGAAATTCCAACGCTTCATACCACCTTGGAATCCTTTACCTTTCATAATCCCACTCACATCAATTCTTCCGAATGAGCTTAGAATTTCTTCATAACTTTTATCTTGATAAGGTGTGGTGTTTTCTACACGAATTTCAGAAATAAATTTAGGTTTTTCAATCTTACCTTTTCCTTTTCTTACTATTCTGAAGCCACAACCTAAGATAACAGAATTATAACCATCTTTTTCAACAGTACGAAATCCTAATACACGCGTATCAGAAAAATCAACGACGGTCACTCCGCAAAGAGCACCCTTATCATCATATACTTGGGTCATCCCAAGTTTTTTTCCGATAATTCCGACGGTCTTAGCCTTCATTTTGTATCCTCGTAAATGCTATTGCTTGATTTCAACTTCAACACCTGCTGGCAATTGAAGTTCGGATAAAGCGTTAATGAGCTCCGCTGTAGGTTCAAAAATATCAATCAGTCTTTTATGCGTACGCTTTTCAAACTGTTCTCTTGCATTTTTGTCTACGTGTGGAGAAGTCAACACTGTATATTTTTTTATATGAGTAGGGAGGTGGATAGGACCAGCGATCCTACCACCTTTACTCTTAACTGACTCTACTATTGATGTTGCAGATTGTTCGATTAAGGCAACATCATAAGCTTTTAGTCTCACTCTGATTCTGTTCACGATGTGAAACCTCTTTATGTTATTATTCTACGATCTCTGTAACAACACCGGCACCAACAGTTCTTCCACCTTCACGGATAGCAAAACGCATTCCGTTTTCAACAGCGATAGGAACGATAAGTTCGATAGTCATTTGGATATTATCCCCGGGCATAACCATATCAGCACCTTTAATGTCTACAATATTACCTGTAACATCAGCTGTTCTGATATAAAACTGTGGTCTGTAACCTTTATGGAAAGGTGTTTTACGTCCACCCTCTTCAGCCTTAAGAACATAAACTTCAGCATTAAACTTTTTATGAGGTGTAATAGATTTAGGTTTTGCAAGAACCATACCACGACGTACAGCTTCTTTATCAACACCACGAAGAAGAATTCCAGCGTTATCACCAGCTTGTCCTTGATCGAGTTGTTTACGAAACATTTCTACACCTGTACATACTGATTTTTTAGTATCTTCATAACCAATAATCTCAACTTCGTCTTGAATTTTGATCATTCCACGTTCAATACGTCCTGTTACTACAGTACCACGTCCAGAAATTGAAAACACATCTTCAACTGGCATTAAGAAAGGTTTGTCCAATTCACGAACTGGTTCTGGGAAGTAGCTATCCATTGCATCAACAAGTTCTTGGATACATTCTGTTTTCCCTTCTAAAGCACCACGAGCAGACCCACGAATAATAGGAGCATTATCTCCATCAAATTTGTAAGCACTGAGGAGCTCACGAATATCCATTTCAACAAGATCAATCAATTCTGCATCAGCAGCATCGATAAGATCAACTTTGTTAATGAAAACCATGATAGAAGGAACGTTAACCTGACGTGCTAAAAGAACGTGTTCGCGTGTTTGTGGCATTACACCGTCTGTAGCAGCAACAACAAGAACAGCTCCGTCCATTTGTGCTGCACCAGTAATCATATTTTTGATATAGTCAGCGTGACCTGGACAGTCAACGTGAGCATAATGACGTTTATCAGAAGCATACTCAACGTGAGCAGTATTAATCGTGATTCCACGAGCTTTTTCTTCAGGAGCTCCGTCAATTTCTTCGTATTTTTTTGCATCAGCTTTACCTTTTGAAGCAAGGTATGTTGTAATCGCAGATGTTAAAGTTGTTTTCCCATGGTCAACGTGACCAAGAGTACCCACATTTAAGTGAGGTAAAGAACGATCGAATGTAGCCATACAAATCCTCCAGCCTATTTGGCTTAAAATTTCAGTTTTTTTCAGCTGTTTCTCATTTTTTGAAACAGCTTTTATTCAATATATAATATATTAGCTTTTTTTAAGTTCATCCCAGAAGTTTCTAGGAAGTGGTTCATAGTGGGAGAATTCCATTGAGTATGTACCACGCCCTTGAGTCATAGAACGAAGATCTGTTGCATATCCGAACATTTCTCCTAATGGTACATGACAATCAATTTCTTTTGCTCCATGTTTAGATTCGGTACCAGTAATTTTGGCACGTCTTCCAGAAAGGTCACCCATTACAGATCCTTCGTATCCGTCAGGAGCAACCGCTACAACTTTCATCATAGGCTCAAGAATGATCGGGTTAGCTTTTTGCATAGCAGATTTCATTGCCATAGATCCTGCAAGCTTAAATGCAAGTTCTGAAGAATCCACATCATGGTAAGATCCTTCATAAAGACGAACTTTAACATCAACAACAGGATATCCAGCTAAAACACCGTGTGCTAATGCTTCAGCACAACCTTTTTCAACAGCAGGAATATATTCTTTAGGAATTTTCCCACCTTTGATATCATCAACAAAGACAAATCCCGCTCCAACTTCTGCTGGTTCAACTTCAATAACAACGTGTCCGTATTGACCTTTACCACCAGATTGTTTTGCATATTTATGATCTTCACCAGCTTTTGTAGTGATTGTTTCACGATAAGCAACTTGAGGTTTACCGATATTAACTTCTACTTTGTGTTCTCTCTTCAGACGGTCACAAAGAATTTCTAAGTGAAGTTCACCCATTCCTGCGATGATTGTTTGGCCTGTTTCTTCGTTTGTTGAAACGCGGAATGTTGGGTCTTCATCTTGGAGTTTTCTAAGGCTTTCTCCGAGTTTATCCACATCATCTTTTGTTTTTGGCTCAACAGCAACTGCAATCACTGGTTCTGGGAAATCAATTGCCTCCAAGAAGATTGCTCTTCCTTCAGCAGTAACACTATCCCCAGTAATAGTATCTTTCATTCCAGCAATACCAACGATATCACCAGCTGATGCTGAATCTACTTCTTCTCTTTTATTAGCGTGCATACGCATGATTCTAGAGATACGCTCTTTGTTTCCTTTGTTTACATTATAAACATAAGAACCCTTTTCAAGGACACCAGAATAAATACGAGCAAAAACTAATTTACCAATATAAGGATCCACCATCACTTTGAAGGCCAACATTGATAAAGGCTCTTTATCATCAGCACTTCTTGTTTCTTCAACACCATCGGGGGTTGTTCCTAAAATAGAAGCAATATCGATTGGAGATGGTAAGTAATCTCTTACTCCATCAAGAAGTGGTTGAATACCTTTGTTTTTAAGAGCAGCACCACAAAACACTGGGTACATACGTCCATCAACAGTCATAGTACGAATACCATTTTTAATTTCTTCAACAGTAAGATCTTCACCTTCAAGAAACTTTGTCATATAGTCATCATTTGCTTCTGCAATAACTTCTACAAGATTATGGTGCCAAAGTTCCGCATCATCTTTCATATCAGCAGGAATTTCAGCAACAGTGTATTGGAGATTATCATCTTTATCGTCCCATAGCAATGCTCTCATCTCAACAAGATCAACAACTCCTTTAAAGTCATTCTCTGCACCAATAGGTAATTGAACAGGAGTTCCTCTAACACCGAGTTTTTGTTGCATGGAATCAATAGACATCATAAAGTCTGCGCCCATTTTATCCATTTTGTTCATAAATGCCAAACGAGGCACATTATATTTATTCGCTTGTCTCCAAACAGTTTCTGACTGAGGCTCAACACCAGCAGCAACATCAAAAACAGCCACAGCACCATCAAGAACACGAAGAGAACGTTCTACTTCTGCAGTAAAATCTACGTGTCCAGGTGTATCAATAATATTGATTTTAATATCATCCCAGTAACATGTTGTAGCAGCAGAAGTAATGGTAATACCACGTTCTTTCTCTTGCTCCATCCAGTCCATCTCAGAAGCACCCTCGTGGGTTTCTCCGATTTTATGGGTTTTACCAGTAAAAAACAAAATACGTTCTGTAATTGTTGTCTTACCAGCATCAATATGGGCAGCAATACCAATATTTCTTAATTTATTTTTGGCAAACTTTTTTTCAGCCATGTCATAACCTCTTTACACTTACCACTTATAATGAGCAAAGGCTCGGTTAGCCTCAGCCATCTTAAGGGTGTCGGTACGTTTTTTCATAGCAGATCCGCTTTGATTAAACGCATCGAAAAGCTCTTTTCCGAGTTTTTCTTCCATAGAGTGTTCTCTTCTTTTTCTTGCAAAATCAGCTAACCAGCGCAACGCTAAAGCCAACTGTCTTTCAGGACGAACATCTACAGGCACCTGATAGGTAGCACCACCAACACGTCTAGAACGAACTTCTACAGGAGGTTTGATATTGTTAATTGCAGTCTCTAAAGCTTCTAATGCAGGAAGCTCTGATTTCTCTGCTAAAAAGTCCATAGCACTATAGACAATAGATGTCGCTAGGCTTTTTTTTCCGTCAAGCATAATACGATTGACGAGTTTTGTGACAAGAAGACTATTAAATCTTCCGTCTGGAAGTAAAGGACGAAAATGACCTTTGGCTTTTTTTCTTGGCATAGAATCCTCTTCTGTGATTTGCACATTATGCAAACTGCTTCAATAACAAATGCTATTTACTCAGAAACATACATGTATTTTTCGCTAGACTAACTAGCATGAACTAGACAAAACCTAGTTTTTAGGACGTTTTGAACCGTATTTCGAACGACCTTGTTTACGTTTATCAACACCCATAGAATCAAGTGTACCACGAATGATATGATAACGTACCCCAGGTAAGTCTTTCACACGACCACCACGGATAAGAACAACTGAGTGTTCTTGCAAATTATGCCCAATACCGGGAATATACGCGGTAACCTCTACACCCGTTGTAAGACGTACACGAGCAATCTTACGAAGAGCTGAGTTAGGCTTTTTAGGTGTCATCGTTGTTACACGAGTACAAACACCTCTTCTTTGAGGATTAGCACGAAGAGCAGGAGATTTTGTTTTTCTTTCTACTGTCTTACGGCCAAATCGCACTAATTGGTTGATTGTAGGCATCAGGCAACCTCTTCCTTAAATTAAGTTTTTCAACAAACTTTATTTTATTTTATTGATTTTATCTTATAAGTATACAACAGATTAACACCGTAATAAGGTGTTTTATATTATAATACATATGACAAAGTTTTGTCAATGTATATCATAAAAATACATAGGTTTTCACTAAGTATTTTCTTTTTTCCTCAAATATTCTCGTCCACAATATCTGGAAATGATTATTTTATTTTCTAAGTAGAAGATTTACAATCTATTACTTGGAAAAACGCTCTTAGTAGACAGTGCCAGAATACCCTCTAAAAGCAATTGCATTATAAAGCCATAAAGGCTAAAAAAGTAACAACATCAAATAGTTAATTATTTAGTAAAAATTAACGTAATTACCGACATTATACGATTTTTAAAGTACTTTGTCAACTATTTTTAAAATATTTGACTTTATATAAACAAAAAATAGGAATCGTTTGATACGATTCCTATTTTAATGAATATTTTATTGTTCTGTACTTGGCTTTTTTCTACCCAGAATTTTTAAATTCTCATAGTGTTTAATCCCTGTGCCAGCTGGAATAAGTTGTCCAATAACAAGGTTTTCTTTTAATCCTTGTAAGGTATCAACTGCTCCTCTTAATGCTGCCCCAGAAAGTACTTTTGGTGTTTCTTGGAAGGACGCCGCTGATAAAAAGCTATCTGTAACAAGAGCTGCTTTGGTTAATCCCATAAGAACTGGTCTAGCTTTTGCTGCTTGCCCACCTTGATCGATCACATTGTTATTTTCTCGACCAAAATGATGCCTGTCAACTACTTGACCAATAATAAATTCTGTATCACCTGGATCAGTAATTTCAACTTTTCTTAACATTTGACGGACAATAATCGAAATGTGTTTTTCGTTAATTTCCACACCTTGGAGACGATAAACTGCTTGGATTTCTTCAAGTAAGAATTGCTCCACAGCATTTTGACCAAGGATACGAAGAATATCATGAGGACTTACGACCCCGTCACATAAAGGTTCTCCAGCTTCTACTCTATCTCCAATACGGACATAAATATTTTTACCGGAAACAATCACATGATTGAATGTTCTTCCATTAATAGCTGCAATCACAATATTATATTTACCTTTTTTCTGTTCAATACTTTGTACAATACCTTCACAAAGAGCAATGACAGCTGTATTTTTTGGCTGACGAGATTCAAATAGTTCCGTAACACGTGGAAGACCACCAATAATATCTTTGGTTCTACGTTTTGCCATAGGACGACGAGCAATTGTATCACCGGCAATCACTTTACTATTTTCCTCAACAGCTAGGGATACTCCGGCAATGATCATAAATTTTTCTAATTCTTGATCATTTTCATCAACAACGAGTAAGACTGATTTATCTTTTTCAATCTCACCATCAGCTTCTTTTTCGGCATAACGAACTCGTCCATCAAATTCACAAATATAAAGCTCATTATATGGATCAAATTCAACCATCGTAGTACCACGTGAAATGATGATCTTTGATGAAATTCTTAAGTGAGAACCAACTCGTACAGGATAAGAATATCTCTGTGATTCAAGAGCAAGAAGTTGATCGCCAATCTTTCTGATAATTACACGACGACCAAAACGAAGCTCTTCACCATCTTTAAGCAACGCAACCGTATGCTCTGCAGCTACATCCATTCCATCTAAACGATCTGCATCTGCTGCGTTTTTAAGATCACTAACAGGTATTTGAACAAGAATTTTTTGTACTTCGATTACACCTTTACGAGTAATAATTTTATTAACACCGTTTTCAGATTTTTTCTCAACAACGTTTTCAGGAACACTAAGAACAAAGGCATCATAACTAAGTGTTAATTGATTTTCTTCAGAAGAGGTCGCAGCAGTACCGCCAATATGGAAGGTACGCATTGTTAACTGAGTACCAGGCTGACCAATAGATTCTGCTGCAATAATACCAACAGCTTCTCCGATATTTACGTTTTGTAACTGAGAGAGATCCCAACCATAACATTTTTCACAAACACCTTGAGCTGCCTCACAAGTCAATACAGATCTGATACGAATTCTATCAATATCAGCTTCTTCAATTTTTTTGACTGCTTCTTCATCGATGATTTCATTTGCAGCAACAATTAACTGACCATTTCTTGGATCAAAAATATCAACTGCAGAAATACGTCCAAGACATCTATCTGCAAGAGTTTTAATAATTTCTTCTCCTTGACGGACAGCTTCAAGTTCCATATAACGCAGTGTTCCACAATCTTCTGTGGTAATAACAACATCTTGAGCAATATCAACTAATTTACGTGTTAAGTAACCAGCATCAGCTGTCTTAAGTGCTGTATCAGCCAAACCTTTACGAGCACCGTGAGAAGAAATAAAATATTCAAGAACAGATAATCCTTCTTTAAAATTAGAACGGATCGCCATCTCTAAAATTTCTCCTGATGGTTTCGCCATCAGTCCACGCATACCTGAAAGCTGTCTAATTTGCTCTCGACTTCCACGAGCTCCCGAATCCATCATCACATAAAGTGCATTGAATCCATCTTCATCTTCACGAAGACGCATTTCGACAAGTTTTTTAATACGTTCGTTAGCACTTGCCCATAAGTCGATTACTTGGTTATATTTTTCTTCATAAGTAATTAAACCACGACGAGCATTATCTTCAATTTTTTGTACTTCTTTTTCTGTTTTTGCAACAATTTCATATTTTTCTTGAGGAATCTTCACATCAGAAATAGAGATAGTTACCCCTAATTTTGTTGCATGAGTATAACCCATGTATTTCAAATCATCCACAAGATAAGCTGTTTCTTTAATTCCATAGATCTTATAACAATCTGCAAGTAATTTTTCCACTCTTTTAGAAGTTAATGTTTCGTTAATAAAGCCCATTTTTTCAGGAAGAACTTCATGAAGCATCATACGTCCAGGAGTTGTTTCTACCCACTCACCACTTAGTTTATATTGAATCCAATCTTCATAAACTAAGTGATCACTTTCAAGAGCAAATATGAGTTCTGAATAATTATCGAATTTTTTGATTCTTTCAGGCTTATGTAATTTTGGTTTTGTAAGGTGATAGAGTCCTAAAACCATATCTTGTGTTGGGTAAACAACAGGATGTCCATTCGCAGGGTTAAGGAGATTTCTACTGGACAGCATCAAAATCCAAGCTTCGATTTGAGCTTCTGGAGAAATAGGTACATGCACAGCCATTTGGTCACCATCAAAGTCAGCATTATAGGCATGACAAACAAGAGGGTGAAGCTGAATTGCTTTTTCTTCAACTAAAATTGGTTCAAAAGCTTGAATTCCTAAACGGTGCAATGTAGGAGCACGGTTTAAGAGTACAGGATGATCACGAACTACATCTTCCAAAATTTCCCAAACTTTTTCATGTTCAATTTCGATTAAATGTTTGGCTGCTTTAATATTAGATACAAATTCACGTTCTACAAGACCTTTCATCACAAAAGGTTTAAATAATTCAAGAGCCATTTGTTTTGGAAGTCCACATTGATGAAGTTTTAATTTTGGCCCAACAATAATTACAGAACGTCCAGAATAATCAACACGTTTACCAAGTAAGTTTTGTCGGAAACGACCTTGTTTACCTTTAAGGATATCAGAAAGTGATTTTAATGGTCTATCACCACCACCGGTCACAGGGTGAGCACGACGAGAGTTATCAAACAAAGAATCTGCAGCATCTTGAACCATTCTCATTTCGTTTTTGATAATGATATCAGGTGCATTTACAGATTTTAATTTTTTCAAACGATTATTTCTATTAATAAGGCGACGATAAAGATCATTAATATCTGAAGTTGCAAAACGACCACCATCTAGTGGAACCATAGGACGAAGATCTGGTGGAAGCACAGGTACTGCATCTAAAATAATCCATTCAGGTTTATTTTTTGATTTTCTAAGATCTTCAATAAGCTCAAGACGTTTGATAATTTTTTTGTCACTTTTATTTTGGTATTCGCTTGTTGCTCTAAGTTCATCAGCTAAAGAATCTAGATCAATATTTCTAAGAATTTGACGAACAGAACCGGCACCACTTCCTGCAGTGAAGGCTTCTTTGTAACGATCACGATATTCATCATACTCTTCATCTGTAAGAACTTGGTTAGGATTTAAATCTGTTTCACCAGGATCAATAACAATATATTTTTCAAAATATAAAATACTTTGGATATGGCTAGGTGCTACATCTAATAAAATCGCAATCTTTGAAGGAATAATACGATAGTACCAAATGTGTGCAATGGGTGCCACTAATTCAATATGTCCTGTTCTATAACGACGAACTTTTGCTTCAGTAACTTCAACGCCACAACGATCACAGACAATTCCTTTATAACGAATTGATCTGAATTTTCCACAAGAACATTCATAATCTTTTGTTGGCCCGAAGATTCTTTCGCAGAAAAGACCATCTCTTTCCGCACGTAAGGTGCGGTAATTTATTGTTTCAGGTTTTAAAACTTCACCATGAGAAAGTGATCTCACTAACTCTGAACTAGCTAGATTAACGGAAATAGAACCGAATCCTTGCATTCCTTTCATAATTGTTATCCTCTAAACACGGGTAAATGCACCCTTTTTTTTGAGCTTCGGAAATAATTCCTAGATTAGGTGTACTCTCATGTCAAGCATTTCTTTTTCTTTTTCATTAAGAGCAACACGTTTTCCAGATTTATCATATACTTGGATATCGAGTGCAAGACCACGAAGCTCTTGAACAAGAACATTAAATGATTCTGGAATATTTGGTGAGGATACACGTTTACCTTTGATAATACCTTCATAAACGCGAACACGTCCTTCAGTATCGTCAGATTTTACGGTCATCATTTCTTGTAGTAGATTTGATACACCGTATGCCTCAAGCGCCCAAACTTCCATCTCTCCTAAACGTTGTCCACCAAAGTTTGCTTTACCTCTGAGAGGTTGTTGTGTGACTAATGAGTATGGTCCAACAGAACGAGCATGGAGTTTATCATCAACCATGTGATTCAATTTTAGAACATACATTACACCAACAAACACAGGTTTTTGGAATGCTTCACCTGTTCGTCCATCACGAAGTCTGTATTTACCGGTTTTAGTAAGCTGAACCCCTTCCCAATATTTTTTAATATCTTCTTTTGATTCACCGTACTGAGATCTTTCTTCTGTAAGATCTTCGAGGATTTTATTGTTTGCGAGATCAATCTGCTCTTCAATTTGCTCTAAAGAAGCACCTTGAAACGCAGCACACTGATATTTAGTACCTAATTTTAATCCAGCCATACCTAAATAAGTCTCAAATAACTGTCCAAGGTTCATACGAGAAGGCACCCCTAATGGATTTAAAACCACATCAACAGGTGTTCCATCAGGCAAGAACGGCATATCTTCTTCACGCATAACTCTGGATACAACCCCTTTGTTACCGTGACGTCCAGCGATTTTATCACCAGGTTTAATTTTTCGTTTTTTAGCCAAATAGACTTTGATTAATTTAAGAACACCTGGGTTAAGTTCATCACCATTTTTAAGAGTAAAGACTTTAACATCTACAACAACACCATCTTCCCCATGAGGAACACGCTGAGAAGTATCACGAACATCTTTTGCTTTTTCACCAAAAATAGCATGTAATAATCTAAATTCAGGAGTTTCGGTAGGTTCTCCCTTAGGAGTTACTTTACCAACAAGAATATCACCAGGTTTTACATAAGCACCTACTCGTACAATTCCATCCTCGTCAAGATTACGTAAGGCATCTTCACCGATATTTGGGATTTCACGAGTGATTTCTTCAGGACCTTGTTTGGTTTCAAGAGCAACAGATTCAAAAACAGTAGTATAAATAGAAGTAAAGTCATCTTCTTTAATAAGGCGTTCAGACATAAGAACAGCATCTTCATAGTTATAACCGTTCCACGGCATAAATGCCACAACAACGTTTTTACCAAGAGCTAATTCTCCTTGGTCTGTACCAAATCCATCAGCAATAACCTGACCTTTCTTTACTTTATCCCCAACATTAACAATTGGTTTTTGATTAAAGCTAGTATCTTGGTTAGTTCTTCTGAATTTAGAAAGCTTATAAGGGATCACACCATCTTTTGTTTTGAGTTCGATATTTTTAGAATCAACTTTGATGATTTCACCATCGCCTTTAGCAAGTAATGCTGCTCGAGAGTCACGAGCTACATAGTATTCCATACCTGTTCCAACGATCGGTGAAGATCCTCTTAGGAGAGGCATTGCCTGACGTTGCATGTTTGATCCCATAAGTGCACGGTTAGCATCATCATTTTCAATGAATGGAATCAAAGCTGCAGAAACAGAAAGAAGTTGAAGCGCAGAAACGTCCATTAATTGGACTTTATTAGCTGGAATAAGCTCGTATTCGCCTTTATAACGTACTCGTGGAAATTCTTCGCTAATACGGAAAGTAGCATCCATTTCTACGTTAACAGGAGCAATATACATATTTTCTTCTTCATTTGCAGAGAGATAGACTATTTCTTTAGTTACTTGACCATCTTTAACTACTAAATATGGAGTTTCAAGAAATCCATAGTGATTTACACGAGCAAAAATAGATAAAGACACAATAAGACCAATATTTGGTCCCTCAGGTGTTTCGATTGGACACACCCGTCCATAGTGAGTATAGTGAACGTCACGAACCTCAAAACCTGCACGATCTCTAGAAAGACCACCTGGTCCTAAAGCTGAGAGACGGCGTTTGTGTGTGAGTTCAGAGATAGGATTGATCTGATCCATAAATTGAGATAATTGACTCATCCCAAAGAAATCATTAATAGCAGAAATAATAGGTTTAATACTAATAATATTTTGAGGAGAAAGATCTTCAATTTCACGAGTAGATAATTTTTCATAGATAGATTTTTCGACAGTCGTAAAGGCTGCTGTAATTGCATCAACAATCAATTCACTAACACTTCTGACACGCCTATTTCCAAGGTGATCCACATCATCAATAGGATTTTCTTCATTAGCAACAGAAATAAGATGACTAAGTGTAGAAGAAATATCTTCAAAAGAAAGAGTAAATGTTTCAAGCAACGCATCACGATCTTGTTTGTCAAGATCTTGATAAAGTTTCATCACTAGTTTATAACGACCTACTTCACCCAGATCATAGTAACGATTATTAAAGAACATGTTATTCAAATCACGAACAATTACATCAAAAGGAGCTGCTTCGCCTGGGTGTAGAATACTATAGATTTTTTTAACTGCTTTTTGAATATTATCTTTAGTATCATCTTTTTCAAGCGTGTTTACCAAAGCTCTGTTACGATTTAGAGATTCAGGATTAATAACTTTAATTGTAGAGATTCCTTTTTGGAATAGTTGGTTTACGGTATTTGGGAATAATTTATCCATTGCAGAAACAATGGTATTACCATCACTATCTTCGATAGTTTCGCCGATATATTGACCAACTAGTTTAGAAATTGCATCTGAGTCTTGAGAAAGTTGAATTTCTGTCATATCAAAGAAACGAGAAACAATATCTTCTACGGTCATACCAAGAGATCTAAGTAATGTTGTAACAAGAACTTTTCTTCTGGAATCAATACGTACATACATAAGATCTTTTTTAGAATCAATCATAAATTCTAACCAAGAACCTTTTTCAGGGACAATTTTTGCTGCATATTCTTTATTTTTTGAACTAAAAAGCACACCAGGTGATTTATAGATTTGGTTGACAACAACGCGCTCTGCACCGTTAATAATAAAGGTACCTCTGTCTGTCATTATAGGAAAGTCACCAATATAAATATCTTTTTCTTTAATTTCACCTGTTTTTCTGTCAATAAGACGGAAGATTACTTTTAAGGGAGCACCATGAGTTAGATTTTTATCAAAAGCCTCATCTTCAGAGTATTTTAATTCACCAACTTCATAATACACATATTCGATAACAATATTTCCATCTGTGCTTTCGATAGGGAAAACAGAACGAAAGACACCTTCAAGACCTTTTTTCTCACGATGTTTAGGATCGACATTTTGTTGCAAAAATTCATCAAAAGAATCTAATTGAATAGCTAATAGATCTGGTGCATCGGTTTGCGTTTGGAATTGGGCAAATGAAACACGATTAGTGTGTTGTTGTGCCATAAGATTTTCTCCAGTTTTTTGAAAAGTTATCCGAGAGACTTTAATCATCTCTAAGATTAAACTAAGTATATGAATAGAAAAAACATGCACATAACCCCTATC
This sequence comes from Brevinema sp., assembly GCA_051647205.1. Taxonomy (GTDB): domain Bacteria; phylum Spirochaetota; class Brevinematia; order Brevinematales; family Brevinemataceae; genus Brevinema_A. The sequence goes on from JBOFDR010000141.1 coordinate 19,222, forward strand.
GATGATAGGGGCATGTACAAAATTATTTTTTGATAATATATCCCTTAATTTTAGGGGTATATTATAGAAATTTTATTAGTAGAGATTCTACTTAATTTCTACGATAGCACCAGCTGCTTTAAGTTTTTCAGCGATTTGATCAGCTTCAGCTTTTTCAAGACCTTCTTTAAGAGCAGTTGCACCAGCACTTTCAGCCATTTCTTTAGCTTCTTTAAGACCGAGACCTGTGATTTCACGGATAACTTTGATCACTTCAATTTTACTTGCACCAGGATCTTTAACAAAAACAGAAACAGTAGAAGCTTCTTCTTCTGCAGCACCACTGCCACCAGCAGCAGGAGCCGCAGCAACAGTTGCTTGCACATCAAATTCTACTTCGATTTTTTTACGAAGGTCATTGAGTTCTAACACTGTCATATCTTTAATTAAATCAAAAACTTTAGTTACGTTATCAGCCATTTCATTCTCCTATAACACGGATTATAATCCTATATGATTCAAAAACACCATTTGATGTGGTGAGAACTAAGCTTGTTCTTTTTCTTTTTTCTCGGCAAGTGCCTCAATTGTACCATTGAATACGGAAAGCACAGAATTTAAGCCACCAGCGATCATAGCAATAATCTCAATACGTCCAGGAAGCTTGGATAGTTCAATAATTTCTTGTTTAGAATATTCTGTTCCTGAAACAACACCTGCTTTGAAGGATAATTGTTCATGGGTTTTAGCAAAATTACCTAAAATTCTTAATGTAGCCATAGCATCTTCTTTTCCAAAGATGATCATAGTAGATTCTTTAAGGCACTCATCCATGCTATTAATATTATTTTCATGTAATGCATGTTTGAGAAGACGATTTTTAATCACATGAGCTTTAGCACTCACTCCAAAAAGACCTGAACGGAGTTCGTTCATATCTGATACTGTTAATCCTTGGAAAGAGCAGATAGCAAAACCATCTGATTTAGCTATTGCTTGAGAGATTTGTTTTGTTAATTCAATCTTATCAGCTTTTTTTAACATAATCCTCTCCTTAAACCGTCAATTTTTTGTGATCAATACGAATAGAAGCACCCATTGTTGAAGTAAGAGTAAGAGTCTTGATGTATTCACCTTTAAGATCACTTGGTTTATTCTTGATCATAAGTTGATGAATTGCTAAGATATTTTCGATAAGTTCTTGTTCAGACTTAGATTTTTTTCCAACAACAACATGGAAATTACCTGTCTTATCTCCGCGAACTTCGATTTTACCAGCTTTAAATTCTTTTACAACGCGTGTAATATCTGTAGTTACATTCCCTGTTTTAGGAGAAGGCATTAATTTTCTTCTTCCTAAACCAGAAGCAACAACAGCTAATCTAGGCATCATATCAGTTGTTGCAACAACAGCATCGAATTCAAACCAACCATCTTTTATTTTTTGAATAAGATCATCAGATCCTACAAAATCAGCTCCAGAATTTTTAGCTTCTGTTGCATGATCACCTTCAGCAAAAACCAACACTTTCACTTCTTTACCAACATTATGAGGCATAACGATAGTATCGCGAATATTGTGTTTTTGCTTAATATTTAGATTGTAATGCAATTCAATAGTCTCATCAAATTTAGCATTTGCTAATTCTTTAACCATTTTTGTTGCATCTTCTAATAAATGCAATTGAGTCAAATCAAACTTTTTAATATTATCAAGTTGTCTTTTTGTCCCTTTATAGTGGACTCCACCATGTACCAATGTTCCCATAATTAAGCCTCCACCTCAACACCCATATTACGTGCTGTACCTTCGATCATCTTAATTGCAGATTCAACGGTAAATGCATTTAAATCAGGCATTTTAATTTCGGCGATCTTACGAACTTGTTCTTTAGTAAGAGTACCGACTTTCTTTTTGTTAGGTTCTGACGACCCTTTTGCCACACCTAATTCTTTTAAAATAAGGTTTGACGCAGGTGGCGTTTTAAGTACAAATGTGAATGAACGATCGCTATAAATAGTAACTTCCACAGGAACAACAAAACCAGCTTTATCTTTTGTTGCAGCGTTAAACTGATTACAAAATTCCATCAACTGAATCCCTTTAGGACCTAATGCGGTACCAACGGGAGGTGCAGGGTTAGCTGCACCAGCAGGAATCTGAAGCTTAACGACGCTTTCAATTTTAGCTTTTTTAGGCGCTGCCATTTTATAAACTCCAAAATAGTCTATATTTTTGTTACATCAAACGGTAGAAGACATTTGAGCAACTATTTTCGAGAAACTATACAGTAGAAGCATCTGCAATAATTTCTAAAAAATATTTTAATCTACTTTTAGTACTTGTGAAAACTCTAATTCCATAGGTGTTAGGCGACCAAAGATTTCAACAGAAACCACAACGATCCCTTTATCTTCATTAACTTCATCAACAACGCCTTCAAAATTCTTGAAAGCACCCTCATTGATACAGATTTTATCACCAATAGCTAAACTAGAATGAATATCTTTCATATATTCTTTTCCAGAAAGATCGCCTGTTTGCTCAAAAATAGAACGAACTTCTTCAAAAGTAAGAGGTGCAGGCTTTTTATTACCCCCACCAGCAGTTAAAAACATCCCAACACCAACAATATTTCTAATATCAGAGTAAACAGATTTCCAAGCCATTTCATCTTCAGGTAAATCCAACTCAGCTAAAACATAACCTGGATAAAGCTTATGTTTTTGAATGACTTTTTGCTTTCCTTTATCAACAAGAACTTCTTCTTCAGGTACACGAACATCAAGAAGAACATCTCGAAGCGTACCGCCGTTTTTCTTTTCCAAAAGACGGGAATAAACTTTATTCTCGAAACCAGTCTGTACCTGAATAACAAACCAACCTCTAGCCATTCATCAATCCTTGAAGGACGATACGAGCAACAACATCAACCCCAAATAGAATCAATGCAAATAAAGTTATAAAAATAATTGTAGCAACCGTAGCTCTAACAACTTCATCTTTTGTGGGCCAAGTTACTTTTCTTAACTCACTCACAGACCCTTTAAGGAATTTGATTAAATCACCCATAACTCTTCCTAAATTTACAATTTTACGGAAAAACCGTTCTCAGGGCAGGAGGGACTCGAACCCCCAACACTCGGTTTTGGAGACCGATGCTCTACCATTGGAGCTACTACCCTTTATCCAAAAACACAATTAATGTTACTTAATTTCTTTATGCATAGTATGCTTACGCTCGCGGGAACAATACTTTTTTAACTCAAGTTTAGTTCTAGCTTGCACCATTTTTTTGGTTTTTGTAGTTGTGTAGTTGCGTTCTGCACAACTTTCACATTCTAGCGTTATAATCTGTGCCATCAATAAAACTCCTAAAAAAGTCCTAGCCCACAATCGGATTCGAACCGATGACCCCTTCCTTACCATGGAAGTGCTCTACCGACTGAGCTATGTGGGCAAGAATTTATAATATACGAAATATATTATAAATTAAACACAATTAAAAGTCAATCTTTTTCCTTCTTTTTAACACTATATTTTCATAGTGATACAGAATTTTCATCTTTTTTTCAAAAACAATGATTGAAATTTTAAATCACTACTATTATAATATCAAAAAGGAGAAACCTATGATTAGAGCATTTGAAGAAAAAGATATTCCTTTCTTTCCGAATATCAAAATATTATCGCCTGCAGATAGTCCCAAAAACTATCTTCTTATAGAAAGAAAACCCTTTGTTTCGTGTCTTATAATCATCGATCAAAAATATACCATCCTTGTTCGACAATTTCGCCCTGTTATTCAGCAAAACACTGTTGAAATGCCTATGGGGAAAATTGAGGAATATGACCACTCTACTCTTCATGCAATTATACGTGAATTATCAGAAGAAATTTCCCTTTTTATCACTGCTGATAAAACTGATAAAGATAGGGCTTACCTTAGTATTATCAACTCACTAACAAAAGACTCAAAAAATATTATTTTTTCTTCTTTTAAATTTACAGAAGAAAAAGTCAATTATATCAGCCCTGGATTTTCTAACTCCAAACAATACCCTTTTATCTTAGAATTAAGTACACATTCTGGCGATTTTTTAAAAGAATGTATAGGTTATGAACTCTATTCTCAAGAAAATAACCTCATTGTGACTGTTAGTGAAATATCTAAAGAATTGATGAATCATCTTGACGGATTAACACGATTTACGCTCATCTCTTATTTATTTAATCAACAACAACCGTTGATCTGTTAGGATCGCATCCATAAAGATATCATGATCTTCAAAAGGAACGCTATCTATTAATAATTCTTCCCAAACAACACCTATCTTTTTAGTATAAGGATGTTTTTGTAAAAATCGATCATAAAATCCTTTACCATATCCTAGCCTTGATCCATCCACACCAAACATCAATCCAGGCACAAAAATCACATCGATCTCCTGATCAGATGCTGTTGTTTTTGGATCAAAGAATTGCTGAGTATCATCTCTTGGCTCAAGGATCCCAAAAGTCCCTTCTTTCAGATCATCCTCTGATTTAATGCTGATCATTACCATCTCTGTATTATTCATAACCTTAGGGAAAAAAACTTTTTTTGTTTGATCTTTAAGATTTTGATTGAGAATATATGTCCATAAAGGTTTTAGGCTGAGTTCATGTTTTAAAGAACAATAGAAAGCAATATTGTTTTTATTATTGAGATATGTTTGTATTTGAAAAATTAGATGATTTGAAATAGGTCGTAAGAGATTTTTTCTGATTAATAAAGCATCTTGACGTAATTTTTGTTTTGTTTTTATCATTTACCCTACCAAAAAACCCGAAAAATTTCGGGTTTTTGATTTATTTTCCATTGTTTTCAGTTAGTAACTGGAATTTATTACGTAATATCGCAGCATATTCATATTGTTCTTTATAGATAGCATTTTCAATTTCTTTTTGATACTCCCTTAAACGTGCATTTTGACAAGCAATTGCTTCACGATGAAGCATCACTTCTACTTCTTGTTCATGTGCTTTATCATAATTATAATCATTTTGAAAAAGAGCGTCATCTATAAAAATCATAGCATTAATTTCTAATGCTATAGGTAAAATCTCTTCTAATGAAGATGAGTATATTTTACCATTGATTGTTAAACTAGCCATAACATCATATCCTATCTTTTTGATTTTACAGAGACGTTCTGAAGAATCAAAAGAATTCATGATCTGATTCAATACTGATTGTTGATTACCATACAATACAGATTCCAAATTTTTCCCTACTACCATATCTACATAAAACTCAAACATTCCACATTGAGCTTGAAATAAAATTACATACTGCTTTGATTCTTTTAACACAGTAATGCGTTCAATTTTTACTATATTATCATTCATAAAAAATTACAAACCCCTATAATTTATAAATAAATATTTTACTATTCTAATTTTATAACTACATCCTTAAATACAATAGGCTCTGAGATATTTGCACTCATACCTGATAAATCACCATATTTTAAAAGCCATAAAAGAGCTGCCATTAAATTACGTGACTTTACTAAAGCATCTTTAACAGTCATTCCATTAATTAAACGATTACTATAGCTTCTTGGAAGAGCTATTACTTGCTCAAAATTCCCAATTAAAGAATTACTTGTATTCGCACTTTGTGTCAGCTTATCAATAAGAAGCATAAAATCATAAAGTAGTGTTTGAATATTTTGACGAACATTAAAAGAACTTCGAGAAATTTCTTTAAGGTGTTGCTGAACCACTAAGTTTTTTTGATCATAAGTACGAGCAACCATTTTTTCTGTTTCATTTTTTCTTCTTAGATAATCGTTGATCCACTCATGAGCGCTATTTAATCGATGATTCTGAGCAACTACTTCTTTTTTAGCATCAAAACGTCCTACACTTGTTCCATCAGCTACGGTATAATACTGAATCTCATCTCCAACCCACAGGGTAGAAAATTCTTTGTCCAAATAATCTAATATGACATAAGTATAAAATAGTTTATCATCAGAGCTAAAATTACTCCTAAGGTCTGTATTTTTTTGAAAAGTATGAAGAATTTTTTGATAATTTATAGAAGAAAGTAAAAATTCCACATCTTTTTGAAACTGTTGATTAGGATAAATAGATGCAGGAACTTCATCTGCACCTTCTTCATGATTCTCTTCACCATCTAGTGATTTTTCCATCTGCATACTTTTCATAAGGTATTGTTCTTTCCAGTCTTGAGCGAGCATACCAATAGTAATATGTTTATTTGTTGTTTGGAGATAATCATCTATTGTCTTATATACTAATGATTTTTGAACTACATTAGTATAGTTCATATAGAATTCGATCATCTGCTCAAGATCAAAATAAATCGGAATAATCAAAGAATTCCAAATCTTATCAAAAGCCATTGAGGGATTGCCAGAAATACTATCTGGAAATTGTTGTTTGAATTTTTGAAGAATAAGCATAGTAGAGATTTTTAATTGAGTTGCGTAACGATTGAAAAGATAGAGATTTGTGAAGATTTCTTTTAGAGTCTGCTCAGAACGTAATACCGAAGAAGGCATTTCTGTTTGAAGTTTGATAAAATGACGCAGATCAAATAATTTATAAGTATGATACGCTAATTCATAATCAAGCAAACGATTTTCATCAGCAATTTTTGAACGAAATGCAAGTGTTTGAGAAGTTTTTTCTTTAAAAATAGGCTCTAAAAGAAATTGAATACGTATAATTTTTTGCTTATTAGTATCAAGCATACGTTTGATAAAGCGTTGAGAAAAATATTTAGCACCCCAATTAGTCAATCCACCTATAAAACAATTAAGCTTAATCCAAAATAAGAACCAACTACTAGGTACACTTACTTTTTTTGATACCTCATGCTTTAACTGTATTGTAGAAGTTTTAAAATTAGTAGTAGAAGCTGGTTTTTTAGTTTCACGAAAAGGATTAGAGCTTTCTTTGGAAGATCTAACGTTATGATTTCCTACAGGAGCACTTTGTGTATTTTTATTCGTAGATACTTTTGATGAGTCTTTGAATTTTTGATAAACTGCGGATCTTCGTTTGAACTTCTCAACAGGATCATCAGATTCTGTAATCTCAACAATCTTACCACCAGCTTTTTGTAACTCAGTAAATAATGCCTCTCTTTCTTCAAAAGAAAGATCTTCAACTTTTAATCGATTTTTAATTGATTGTAATTTGCTTTTTTCTACAGGCATGTTACGCTTACCTAAAATATTATTTTTATTTTGTTGTTATATTTACATTGTTTATTAAAATATGTGGTGCAAACAATGAAGACTGATCATGATGTTTATTTTCAATCATCGGGATATGTGTGAGCAACTCGAAAGCATTTCCTGATAACATAACATCTTTGATTCTTCCTTTAAGGATACCGTTTTGGATTAAAAAAGCACTGTCTGCAAGTATAGAAAAATCACCTGCAATTGTATTTGATTGACCCTCACCCAAAGATGATTCTAATAAAATACCAAATTCTAAAGAAGAAATCATTTCATTCAAAGAATAAACACCAGTTCCTATAATTCTGTTTGAAAAAGCAGGCGATGGAAGTGAGGCAGCACTTCTATTAGCATGGCCAGTAGAAGTAGCGTTCATCTTATATGCTGAAGAACAATCAAAAATAAATTGCTTAAAAACACCATCTTTGATGATATCACGTTTACGACCAATAGTACCCTCATCATCAAAAGGAACTGATGCTGACCCATACTGATAAAAAGGATCGTCAATAAACTGAAATTTGGAATCAAACAATTCTTCATCAATTTTATTTTTAAACAAAGATAGATCTTTATAAAGAGTTTTACCATTAGCGGCTATTTCGATGGGATCCAAAAGACTATCCAGTGCAGAAGGAGCAAAAATTACAGGTACTTTACCTGTATAAAAAAAAGGAGACGTTTTTTGAGAACGAAGGAGACGTTCTTCTAATGAAGAAAGAATCTTATCAAAACTAAGCTCTTGAGTATAAAAATTTTGTCCTTCATATAATTCTATAAAAGAATCATCCTCACCTAATTCAAATAGACCACCAAAGATCGATAA